>CAIVHI010000301.1 GCA_903905685.1 uncultured Bacteroidota bacterium
AGATATTCCAAAATGATTTGGAGGCTGTTGAAAAAAGCATGGGCAATGATGTTGTACCACAAATTGCCCGTGAGATAATAAATATAGCCCAGAAGAGAGCCCGCCAAAAAAATGGACACGAATCCGCAGATATTGCTGTGTGCCATTGCAAATATCACACCCGTCATCAAGATGGAGAACCTGAAATTGCGCATGGAGCGGTGCGTGATTCGCATCATGACACCCCTAAAAAAGAGTTCTTCGCCAAGCCCCGGAATGATGGCCATTACCAGTACCGCCCTAAAAAGGTAGCTTATGTATGGCATATTTAGGAACGCCGCCATGGTGTCGTCGTTCTCTTTTTGGCTTTGCTTGATTGATGCGCCAAAGTCTATGTTCGAAATCAAGCCCTCTATCAATTGGAGCATTGGGGTAATGCCCAAAGTGATGAGCAAGACCAAAAGGAGCTTTCCAATTTTGATGTTGCCCGACAGCCCCAGAAACTCCGAGGCACGGGGATGATAGAGGTAGGCGAACAAAAGTGCCGGGACGGCAAACAACATGAGGCTCGACACCGCCTGTACCCATACCGATATGGTGATGAGCCGCATAGGTGTGGATGCCGAAAGCGACGAAAGCTGCTCCAACGATATATCGAACATCTTGGTCACCACGCCCGAAAGGAGAAGCGATACAATCAGGAAAAAGGCAAATACCAAAAACAAGAAAATGGAAACCTGTGCAATACGGGAATACGTCCTTAAATATCTCATCGAGCCACTTATGGGTGGAATGCAAAGTTAAAGATTATGGCGGTATAGGTGCCGGCCTTTATGGTATTCGGTTTTGAACAACTACTTTGTTTATTTTTGTGCCATGACAGATTTTAGACCGGGTAGCTTCCAGGTGCTGCCGCCGGTAGTGAAAAACCTCATCATCATTAATGTACTGATGGTGATGTTGCAGTTTGCTTTGGGGCGCGGCGGCATCAACCTTGGCGATTACTTGGGGCTACATTATTGGGCGTCGCCCATGTTTAGGTGGTGGCAGCCCTTTACCCACCTGTTCATGCATGGCGACCCGTATGATTTAAACCTAACGTTTTGGCATATCTTCTCCAACATGTTCGCGTTATGGATGTTCGGACGGATTTTGGAAAACCTTTGGGGCGCACAGAAATTTCTGTTTTTTTACCTGTTTTGCGGCTTGGGGGCGGCAATTTGCCATATGGCGGTGCTTACCTTCGAGTTCACTTCGTTCCACAATGCCTTTTTGGCTTTTCAGCATCAACCCACCTTTGTGGAGTACGCCCAATTTGTCCGCCATCAACACCTGATGGACCACCCCTCGTTTGCCAGGTTTTTGTCATTTTGGCAGGCAAATCCGGATTGCATAGACTGCTCTCAGGTGGCCATTACCGAAATCAATAATTACTACTATGGAATGGTCAATATGGGTACGGTTGGTGCATCGGGTGCAGTATTCGGCGTTCTTTTTGCATTTGGCTACCTGTTTCCCAATACCCAATTGATGTTGATTTTTCCTCCAATACCCGTAAAGGCGAAGTGGGTGGTTGGGGCTTACGCGCTGTTTGAGCTCTCGTCGGGAATTCAAAATTCGGGCGAGGACAACATAGCGCACTTTGCACACATAGGCGGTATGATATTTGCGTTCATCATCCTAAAATACTGGAACAAGAAGCATAGAAATCAGTTTTATTGATTTCTAAGTGCGTTTTGTTGTAAGTGTTTAACGATTACAAAATATTCGGTTCAATGCAATCAGGAAAAAGGCGTTCAAGCTTGTCATACATCCCCGGGTTAAGCAACAACGCGGTACTTCAAATCATCATTTTTTCTGCGGTCGCCTACGTAGTGTTCGGCCTCATTTGGGCCGTCATCCGCATTGTTTTTCCCGACGACCATCTATTCTACTTCTATTTCGTCCCACAATTGGCCTTGCCGCCTGTCTCCATGTTTCCCGCTCACTGCTGGACCTTGCTTACTTATGGTTGGTTTCTATTTCCGGGCAAGTTTTGGGAGCTCGCCAGCAATATGTTGTGGCTCTATTGTTTTGGCTCGGTGGTGCAAATGCTCGTAGGGCACCGTCAAGTGATTCCGCTGTACATCTATTCCTTATTTTTCGGCGGGCTGTTTTTTGTAGCTTCATCTATGGTGCCGGGGTTGGCGCCGTTGCAGGGAGGGTATTTTCTGGGACCTGCTGCTGGTCTTATGGGTATGGCTGTGGCGTCTGTCACCATTTCCCCTAATTACAGGTTTTATTTTACCGAGACTTTCAGCTTGCCCTTGGCCGTCATCGTTGGGGCATTTGCCATCCTCTCCATTCTTGGCACAGGATTTTATTTTCCTTCAATCATGCTCCTTATTGGCGGTGCCGGTTCGGGTTTTGCCTATATCAAGTTGCTAAAAGCGGGCTATAGGCCGGGCGACTGGATGTATGGCCTTACTGAAGGCATTGAAGGCTTGGTGACGCCAAGCCCGCGTAAGGGAGGACAAACCATACCTTTGGGTAGGCGTGACGCCGTGCTAAAAAAAGCCCACCCAAATAGCGGCCCTACCGTTGTTTCATCAGGCCGCGTAGACGA
>CAIVHI010000302.1 GCA_903905685.1 uncultured Bacteroidota bacterium
CGGGTTCGCCCCTACCACGGATGGGAACGAGCCTCCAACGAAAACTTCAACCGGTTGGTACGGCAGTATTTCCCAAAAAAGACCGACTTCTCCAAAATAATCGATGAAGATGAAAAACATCATAACACAACACTCGGTAGGAATAAATCAAACACCAACTATTTTGTCCACATGGATATAAGTTGCGGAGTAATGGCAGTGCAACGCAAAAGCGTAGGTGTGCTTTTCCAGTCGGGCAAGCACCAAATTTTCAAACGGAGAAACCATAACAAAACATCTCGCTCGCGAATTCGGTCGGACGTTGGCCTACACCGCAACCGGGGCCTTGATGGCAGGGTGGCATTGGTAGCCGGCGAGTGTGAAATCCTCGAACCGAAAGCCCGAAATATCCTTCACATCGGGGTTGATGTGCATGGTGGGCAAGGGGTATGGGGTGCGCGAGAGTTGGAGGTCGGCCTGTTCCCGGTGGTTGTGATACAGGTGCACGTCGCCGAAGGTATGGATGAACTCGCCATAGCCCAAACCGCACACTTGCGCCACCATCATGGTAAGCAGGGCGTATGACGGGATGTTGAACGGCACACCCAAGAACACATCGGCACTGCGCTGGTAAAGCTGGCAACTGAGCTTGCCGTTGGCCACATAAAACTGGAATAGGGCATGGCAGGGGCTGAGCGCCATCTTGGGCAAGTCGGCCACATTCCAAGCACTCACCACCATGCGGCGGCTATCCGGATTGGTTTTAAGCTGGTGTATCACGTCGGCAATTTGGTCGTAAGTTTCGCCGTCGGCACCCGTCCAACTGCGCCACTGGCTACCGTAAACGGGGCCCAGATCGCCATTGGCATCCGCCCATTCGTCCCAAATGCTCACGCCATTGGCTTTGAGGTAGGCGGTATTGGTTTCCCCCTTCAAGAACCACAACAACTCATGGATGATGGACTTTACATGTACCTTCTTGGTAGTGACCAGCGGGAAGCCTTTTTGCAGGTCGAAGCGCATTTGATAACCAAAGCAGCTCGTAGTGCCCGTGCCCGTGCGGTCCGATTTTTCTACCCCGTTGGTTTTGATGTGTCTCAGGAGTTCCAGATATGCGTCCATGTGGGTGGTGGTTGAATGATTATGATTGGATTGGGGGTAAAGTTACTCCGCCTTTTTTTCTGCCGCCCAGCCGCCTGCGGCAAAATACAGGCAAACATCTGCAAACCGGCAGCCTTCGCAGAGCGGGTTGCGGGCTTTGCAGGTATAGCGGCCATGCAAAATGAGCCAATGGTGGGCTATGGGCAACAGGTGTGCGGGGATGTGCTCGGTGAGCTGCCGCTCGGCTTGCAGCGGGTTCTTGGCATCAACCGTAAGCCCCAGCCGCGCCGACACGCGAAACACGTGCGTGTCTACCGCCATGCCCGGCTTGTCGAACACCACCGATATGATGACGTTGGCCGTTTTGCGGCCCACGCCGGGCAATTTCACCAAGTCTTCCATCTTGTCGGGCACGGAGCCACCAAAGTCGTCCAATAGCATCTTGGCCATACCCAGCAGGTGGCGGCTTTTGTTGTTGGCAAATGTGACGCTGCGCACCAAGGGTTCCACATCCTCGAACGTGGCGGCCGCAAGGGTGGCCGCATCGGGGAAGCGCTCAAACAGCGCCGGCGTAACCAGGTTCACCCGCTTGTCGGTACACTGTGCCGACAAGATGACTGCCACCAGCAGTTGGTAGGGGTTGGCGTAGTGCAGCTCCGTCTCTGCCGTCGGCATCATGACCGCAAAGCGGTCGAGGATGATGGTGTAGCGTTGTTGGATGGTCATTTTCTTGGGGGGCATCAGAAAAAGGATTTGTACACGTCTTCCACTTTGTTCACCGACTGTATCGATACTTTGTAGTTTTTCTTGTCGAGCCCTTTGGCATTGGCTTTGGGGATATAGATGACGTCCATACCCAATTTGTCGGCCTCGGCTATCCGCTGGTCTATGCGGTTCACTGCGCGTATCTCCCCGCTCAGTCCCACCTCGCCCACGAGGCAAATGTTGGATGGCAACGCCACGTCTTCGTAGGACGACAGCAAGGCGCATACCAGCGCGAGGTCGGTGGAGGGGTCTTCTATGCGGAGGCCGCCGGCAATGTTCATAAACACGTCTTTGGCGCCGAAGTGGAAGCCGCCGCGTTTTTCCAACACCGCCAGCAGCAGTTGCAGGCGGCGGAGGTCTAAGCCCGTAGCGGTGCGCTGCGGGGTGCCGTATACCGACTGCGTCACCAAGGCCTGTACCTCAATCATAAATGGCCTGATGCCTTCCATGATGGCGGCAATGGCGACCCCGCTCAATGGCTCATCATGTTGCGACATGAGTATTTCCGACGGATTGGCGACAGGCCTCATGCCCGTGGCCACCATCTCATAGATGCCGAGTTCGGAAGTAGAGCCGAAGCGGTTTTTCAGCGTCCGCAAAATGCGGTAGGCATAGTGGCGGTCGCCTTCAAATTGCAGCACGGTGTCTACCATGTGCTCCAGCACCTTGGGGCCGGCAATGGAGCCGTCCTTGGTGATGTGGCCGATGATGAATACCGGAATGTTGGAAGTCTTGGCAAAACGTTGCAACTCGGCCGCACATTCACGCACCTGAGACACACTGCCGGCAGGCGACTCCACGTGTGTAGATTCGAGGGTCTGGATGGAATCTATAATGACGAGGCCGGGTTTCAACCTTTTGACTTCCTGAAAAATGGTGGCCATGTCGGTAGCATTCAGCAGGTACATGTTGGGGTTGGAGATGCCTACACGGTCGGCCCGCAGCTTGATTTGCCGCTCGCTTTCCTCGCCCGACACATACAGCGTCACCAAGCTTTTCCATTGCAGGGCGCATTGCAGGAACAAGGTAGACTTGCCTATGCCGGGGTCGCCCGCCACCAGCACCACCGAGCCCGGCACCAAGCCGCCGCCCAGCACGCGGTTCAGCTCGGCATCGGGGGCATTGATGCGCACCTCCTCGGCCTGCACCACCTCATCGAGGCGGCGAGCCTTCTTTTTCTCGCGCCCGTCGTTGTCGTCCCAAGGCGACGCATCGCGGTCGGCCTTGCCCTCTTTCTGCACCACCTCCTCTACAAACGTGTTCCAAGCCCCGCACGACGAGCACTTGCCCGCCCACTTAGGAGACTCGAACCCACACTGCTGACAGAAAAAGGCCGTCTTCGTTTTTGCCACTGCGCTTTGGGGGTTGTTTTTGCACCCACAGCAAAGGTAAGGGGGATTGCGCTTCGCTTGAGAACGAGAAAGAGGACAGAGAATGACGCCTTTGTGCCATTGCATAGGCCAGCTCTTGCGCTTCGCTTGAGAACGGGAGCGTTATTCCTCAATTATAATTCCCTTTCCGCTATTCCTTCACAAATTCCGAAACATAAGCACCATCCACTTTCAAGAAGTAAACTCCCATTTTGAGGTTGGCAATATCGACGGCAACCAGCTTTGCATCATAGCTATGGGCAAAGACCTCCTGACCGACGATATCGAAAATGGCAATATGGTTGATAGGTTGACCCGGTGATTCTATGGTCAGCAAGTTGGCGGCAGGATTGGGATAGATGCGGGCGGTGCGGCCTCCGGTTGCCGAAGGCACTCCAAGGCCTACACATGCGGGGCACTGTATTTCGCGAATCACGTTATTAAGTTCATCGGAAACCAACAGATTGCCATGCACATCCAACACCATTCCGTCTACCGATGACATTCCGGCACTCGTGGCGGGACCACCGTCTCCGGAATAACTATTGATATTGTCGCCGGCAATGGTGGTTATGATACCCGTGGCTGCCCACACCACCCTAACCACGTAGTTGCGCCAATCTGCAATGTAGAGGTTTCCTGCGGTGTCCGTCCTTACGGCCAAAGGCTCAAACAACTGCGCGGTAGCCGCGGCACCTCCGTCTCCGGTATAGCCCGGCACACCCGAACCTGCAATAGTGGTGACGATACCCGTAGCCATAACTATTTTGCGCACGGTATTGTTACCGTATTCGCTGATATACAGGTTCCCGGATGCATCGAAGGTAAGGCCTGAGGGCTTGTTGAACTTGGCGGCCGTAGCGGGACCACCATCGCCCGAATAACCTGCGTCGCCGGTGCCGGCAATGGTGGTTATTATTCCGGTCGACATGACTACCTTCCTGATGCGGTTGTTCTGCCAATCGGCAATATAAAGGTCACCGGCAGAATCGAGGGTGATGCCGCAAGGATAATACAGTTCCAATGCAGTAGCCGCTATCCCGTCTCCGGTATAGCCTGCGGTGCCATTGCCCGCCACGGTAGTGATAATTCCCGTCGATACATCTATTTTGCGGATGCGGTGGTTGCCTTGGTCGGAAAAAAAGATATTGCCGGAAGCATCCAACACTATGCCGGTCGGATTATAAAGGTCTGCACCGGTAGCGGGGCCGCCATCGCCCGAATAACCGCCGTAGCTGCTACCCAACGTATCACCCGTGCCGGCAATTGTAGTGATGATACCTGTAGTGTGAACCACCTTTCGGATTCGGTTGTTCACAAAATCAGCAATGTATAGATTTCCCGAGGCATCAAGTGCAAGTCCGGCAGGGCCGGAAAATTCGGCATCGATTGCCGGGCCTCCATCGCCGCCAAATCCTTCGGTATGGTTGCCCGCAACGGTATTGATGATGCCCGGCTGCGCCCATGCTCCGGGAAATCCAAAAAAGGAAATTGCAATAAGCAAAAATTGAAACCGGCATGTTTTTTTCATGTTGCAAATGTTGATTGGTGAATGAAAAATTGGATGTACCTTTAATGAAACACAAACATACACTTAAATCATCAGAAAAACTTGGGTAACTAAAAACCTCTAATTGTATTAACAGGCATTCACACCGCGCAGGTTGGCGATGGCGCGAAAACAGCCAACGGTTGAACCACCTGACTAGTGCCGGAACGTGGAATTCGGCATGGCCATGGTTGAAGTTTCGAATAAAACGCCAGCAATGCCAATATTGCCGAATTAAAAGTGGAGGGTCGCACGCAGTATAATTTTACACTTTCGTGATGCGGGCTTTTAGCGCTGTAGGGCATTGGCCTTCCCATCTGCACAGCAACCTTTACCGCACAAAGCCACGGCGCTCACCAACGAAGTCGATTTCGTCGCCCCGACACCTACGCCGCGAGGCCGAGATGGCAGCCAACGCAAAGTAAGGGCGCTACTCTCTCCCAGCCTAATTTAGGTACCGGAATTTGGTTTTGTTGAAACGCCAAAAGGGAAACAAATTGGGTTGCACCGGCACACTGCAAGAAGTAGTGACTGGGCGGCGACGGGGCCTAGAGCGGCACATCTATCCGTATCTGCTTTGCAAACGGCTTGCCGGCTTCGTTCTTACCTTCTATTTTCCAAATGACGGAGCGGAGGGTCACGGCCATGGGCTTTTGACCGGCGGAGTGGACGTTGTTGACGCTGCTGAGCCATTCCTGAACCTTCTTGTGGCTCAGGTGGCGGCGGTTGCCGGCCTTACTCACCGCATTGCGAATGCTGTTGGCATTGGCCTTGGGGATGGACAAAGACTCATCGTCTATGCCGGTGATGGGATATCCACCCTTGCCGGGCTTCACGGGCTCCCAATCGGTGTTCTCAATGAGGGTCTCCAAGGGTAGGGTGCCCAATTTGTTTTTGACCACGACTACAGATTGATACTTCTGCGATACTTTGGTGATGGTGCCGGTGAGGCGTATCACGCCACCATCGAGCGAGCCGGATAGCAAGGTGTAGACGGCCGAATTGGCATTCAAAAGGTTGTGGTTGCCGGCGAGCTTGGCGGTAATGCCCGGTATGAGCATAGACATCTCCTTGAACTCGGCTTTCAAGCCGGCTACATCGGGCAGTGCTTGAGCCATAGGCACAGGCGTAGCAATGCGGTTGGATGCCGTGTCTTTCCCGTTTTTCGTTGCCTGACCCTTGCCCGCAGTGTCGGGAGCACCGGCCGCGGGCAATTCGGGCTGGAGGTCGGTCACCAAGTCCATCAGCTTTTTAGGGTCTTTCTCGGTAACGATGGTGGAAGAATCGCCCAAAACGATGGGGCCGTGGTTCTTCGCCTTTTTGTTGCCGCAGGAAGCCGCTGTCAGGCCTATTACAGCCGCCGTCAAGATATGTGGAAACCTAAAATTCATACAGACACGCTTTCCCCAACGAAAGTAATACACAAAATCCGATTTCTGCAATCGCATCAATATCCCGACAGGCGGGCAATGTTTTCGTGGAGGCGCGCATTGGCCAAAAAGTTGTGTTCCAGCTCTATCGAGAATGGAATGGGAGTATCCAGACTGCAACAGCGCATCACGGGGGCGTCCAGCATTTCGAAACAGTGTTCGGCAATCCAAGCCGCCAATTCGCCGCCAATGCCCCCCGTTAGGGTGTCTTCGTGCAGCACCAGTACCTTGCCGGTGCGCTTCACTGCCGCCCTAACGGCTTCATAATCAATAGGTAGTAAGGTGCGCAAATCCAAAATGTCGAGGCTTGTCTCGGGGTGGGCTGCCGCATAGGCCGTGGCCCAATGCACCCCCATGCCGTAGGTGATTACGCTGATGTCGGTACCGCCGGCCACATGGCGGGCCTTGCCTATTTCCAACGAGTAATATTCGTCGGGAACCGCCCCGCTTATGGAGCGGTAGAGTGCCTTGTGCTCGAAAAACATGACCGGCCCGGGGTCTTCAATGGCCGCTATGAGCAGCCCCTTGGCATCGGCAGGGGTAGAAGGATAGACCACTTTCAGGCCTGGTGTATGCACAAACCAAGCTTCATTGCTTTGGGAGTGGAATGGGCCCGCGCCCACGCCTGCACCCGTAGGCATGCGAATCACCACATCGGCATTTTGTCCCCAACGATAATAAATCTTTGCAAGGTTATTGATGATCTGATTAAAGCCAACAGTAGCAAAATCAGCAAACTGCATTTCCATCATCGCCTTCATTCCTTTAAGACTCAATCCCAATGCCGCTCCTACAATGGCACTTTCGCATATCGGCGTATTGCGTATTCTCTCTTTTCCGAATTTGTCAACAAAGCCTTCGGTCACTTTGAATGCGCCTCCGTATTCGGCAATGTCTTGTCCCATGAGTACAAAGTTGTCATAGCGCTGCAAAGATTGTTCGAGCGCATCGCTGATGGCGTTGATA
>CAIVHI010000303.1 GCA_903905685.1 uncultured Bacteroidota bacterium
GTACGTCAAAGTCAAAACGGCCCCGACAGCGGCAGAGCCCAAAAAATATAAAAAGGAATTGCTCTTAAGTTGCATCGCCTACTTGGTGTTGTGATGGCTACAAATCTAAAAAAATTAACCGTAACTACATAGTGCCAATTCATTATTCGTGCTTCCCGCAGTCATACAGACATTGGGCAATAGCATGGGTCGCGAACATTGGACAATAGTCACTCCTTAGACAGCATCATGGAGCCTTGGTTTAACGGACGGGCTTCGTTATTGGATGGTCAAGGTATTAACCGTGAAATCACGAAAAGTTACAGCGCATTGATTTTCAGTTAATATCGATTTTCGCGCAAGGTTGCCTTTTCGATATCAGGCATTGGCAATCAATGCGTTTGGGCAATTCAAGCTACCGTGGCCAAAATTTAGGGGTATGGTGAAATGAAATTGCCCAATAAGAAATATCGATAAGGCTGTTTTCCATCAACCCTTAGTAAGTAAATGTGCCGTTACTCGTCTCAATGACCAATTCTTTTTGAGCCGACTCCGAAACAAATCCAGATAGGCACGCATCAATACCGAACGACGCGGACAGTGTTATCAAATGTTTGGCCGTATCGGCATCGGTAAACATTTCCAGCCTTTGGCCCATATTGAACACTCTGTACATTTCCTTCCAATCTGTATCTGCAGCAGCCCTTATGAGGTCGAACACCGGTGGGGTGGGTAGCAGGTTGTTCTTCACCACCCGCATAGGGGCAGGCAAGTAATGCAGACACTTGGTTTGGCCACCGCCACTGCAATGAATGATGCCGTGAATTTTGTGGCCACATTCCATAATTGCCCTTAATACCAAGGGGGCATAGGTGCGGGTGGGGGAAAGCAGCATCTTCCCTATGTTTTGGGCCGGTGGCGCAGCGTCGGTCAGCAGGTGGTTCCCGTTATATACTACGTCGTCGGGTAGGTTGGGGTCAAAGCTTTCAGGATACTTGGCAGCATACGTTTTTGCAAGCATCTCGTGCCGCGCACTGGTAAGGCCGTTACTGCCTATCCCGCTGTTGTATTCCGATTCGTAAATGGCTTTGCCATAACTGGCAAAGGAGACGGTGACGTCGCCGGGCTGTATTTTTTCGTTGGTAATGAGTTTCTTCCTTTCCATGCGGCATGCCATCGTACCATCTACTATGATGGTCCTCACGACGTCTCCCACGTCGGCCGTTTCGCCACCCATAAAGTGCACCATTATTCCATATTTGGCAAGCTCGTCAAAACATTCCTGCGTGCCATTGATGACTGCCGACAATACTTCGCCGGGTATCAGGTTTTTGTTGCGGCCAATGGTGGACGAATAGGTGAAAGGCCCCGTGGCACCCACACAGAGCAAGTCGTCGAGGTTCATGACTACTGCATCGGTGGCAATGCCCTTCCATACGCTCAGGTCACCGGTTTCCTTCCAATAGAGGTAGGCTAAAGAAGATTTTGTACCGGCACCGTCGGCATGCATAAGGTTGCAATATTCTGGGTCGTTGCCCCAGAAGTCGGGGTAGACCTTGCAAAATGCCGTGGAATATAAGCCTTTGTCCAAGGCCGAAGTGGCGGCATGCACATCTTCTTTTTGCGCGGATACACCACGCCGGTTGTAACGGTCGCTCATTTTATGGCTTGAGGGCCAAAAATAAGGAAATGGTGGGGAATGAATGGCCTGCCCGGCCAATTGGCGCGCCATTTATGCGAAACTCGACAAACAGGACCCATAATGCGTTGGGATGGTTGAGCAATTGGCCTTGGTTTGCCATTCCTGCATCAGCATGACGCCCCAATTTTTGAAAGGGCCCGTTCGCGGAGCCGATTATGCTTATTTTTGTTCTCACCCGGGGTTGCAGCCAATAAGCGGAGGCGGTCTTGCGTTTGATTTACAGGCAACATTTAAAGATTATGAAACTGGTCGTTTTATTACTGGGATTGTCGGCGATTGCGAGCGCTACCGTTGCGCAGGAAGATGTGGCGAAACCCAAAACTTCGGATTCCAAGACGACTACCATCGGGTTTTCGATAGGTTTTGCCGATATAAACCGCATAAGTCCGTTGTTTTCGTTGCCTAAGGGGTGGGATGTGAGCCAAACAACCGGATTCAGGCCGGTAACCGTAAAAGCGGAGCGAACGGTGGGTGCGCGCGGTGCCGTTGCAGCAAGGTTCTTTTACGACGGCTTTAATTCGACCCTGCGCCAAACCTATCCGGGCATCGACAATTACCGTTACCGAA
>CAIVHI010000304.1 GCA_903905685.1 uncultured Bacteroidota bacterium
AGCTATAATGACGCCGAAAATGTAACCGTCAGATTTTACACGCTAAAATCAAGGCAAACCGAGGAGACGGTTATCAATATCAAGGCCGGCTTAAACCCATTATACGAAAAAATATCCAACATATTGAATACTAAATTAGCAAATGAAATATTTAGATTTCTAGTTAATCAGGTAAGAATAAAGAAGGAAACTCGAGAGTCGGAAGAGGCTTGAATGGAATTCATGCGCGTGATGAACTTGCCGAGTCGAAAAACGGTGGCAACTGCCGATGCATGTCAAAGCATTTAACCACATAAAAAAACGCACAATCAATAATGCACAGAGCAGGCATTTGCAGCCCTCCAAATTGGGCCTTCAAACCGAAATTGTCATAAAAATATCCGGAATCCCACTTCCCGTTAATGCCCCATACCATTCAAAACCAGATATAACGCAACGAATGTGCAAATCAAGCAAGTACGGCAGCTCTACATGAAAACAAATTGAATAACTCCGTAAATTTGTTTCGAGACGTTCCCAACCTACCAACGACACCATGTATTTAAAAAACATTTCGATACCCGATTTTCGCACCATCAAGAATGCCGGAGTGGGTTTCGAGCCGGGGCTGAATTTAGTTATCGGAAAAAACGGTGCGGGCAAGTCTAATTTGTTGACGTTTATCCACAGGTGTGCCACTCGGTTGGTGTTGATGTACTACAGCGACCATTGGAGGAACGGGGCCAAAACGCCATGGAATTTCACGCTTTGCGATGAAAGCACCGATACGGAACATCGGTATGAAGTCATACCTAATCGAAAAAAAGTGTACGATGCCCCACCGTCGGTTGATGTTACGGTTACTGCAACAACAAAAACAAACGACAGGGTATCCCCTGCAAAAGTGCTCCTTTCGCCGGAAAGCAATATGAATTTCGGGCATATCGCGGCACTCCCCGAAGGGGATGAATTAAAAATACTTTGGGATTTCAAGCCAAAGTATATCGAGTTTGACTTGCCGAATATCGTAAGTTGGGTTTCAACATCGGTCACCTTTAGATTTAACGGGCTCGATTTTGAGGAAGACGAGCCACTTGTGACCAAAATGTCCTTTGCGGAGTATTTAACCGCCGAAATTGAATCAAAATTCTCAAGTACACTTAAGTGGTATTTTCCGATTGAAACAGACATTGTTCCCAGGCTCCGTAATAATGATCGACTTCTTAGGGAAATTGCCGCGATATTTGAAAGTCTGAGCTTCCTTGAAAAAATAAGCTTTCAATTAGAAAAATGGTCTCCAATTTCTTCGATCAGGGTAATGCCCTTATTCTTACTCAATAACGATAACGACACCCTTTCCATTTCCAACCTCCGTTTGGAGTTTTTGGTAGATGGCAACTGGATACCGTGGGATTGGCTATCGGACGGTACGAAGCGGTTGTTCTACCTCATTACCGAAATCTACCTGTTGCCGCAAGGACTGGTACTCATTGAGGAACCGGAACTCGGCATTCATCCCCACCAGTTGCACGGGTTTATGGCGTTCATTAAGGAGCAGTCGGTAACCAAACAAATCATCATCTCCACCCATTCGCCATGGGTTTTAGATGCACTGGACGAAAACGAACTGAACCGAATAACCATTGCAAAAGTTTCAGGGGGGAAATCTCGGTTTGAAAAACTGACGGACGAAAAAACCGCCAAAGCCCGGCGGTATATGAAGGAGGTGGGTTACCTCAGCGATTATTGGCTGCACTCAGACTTGGAGGATTAGTATGATATGGTGAAGCATCGCCGTGTGATAGGTCTTGTTGGAGAAGACCCCAATGACACCAAAAGTATTGAAGCCTTGCTCCTAAAGCGATGGCCTGACCGCTATGTATTTAAACGATTAGCGAGAAATCTTCGAGGCTCCCAACTGGATGCCGATAAGACGACAAGAATCATCAAGGCCGATTGTGAAAATGAGCTTCCCTTTTTGGTCATTTTCATCAGGGATGTTGACGATAAAATTCCAAGGCCGATTAGGCTACGGCAACTTCAGGAGTGGTACAAAACCAACTCCAGCGGCATCAAAGCCCGATCCATTTTGCTTATCAACATCGAGGAACTCGAGGCCTTGATATTTGCCGGGGCCGAGGCCTTTGAACAACTATACGGCATCGACTTGCCGCGCAACAGGGATGTAACGAAAATCTCCAACCCCAAAGAACTGCTTAAATCCAAAACCGGGAATTCCAAAAAGCAATTCTCTGAATCTCACTGCCCGGAC
>CAIVHI010000305.1 GCA_903905685.1 uncultured Bacteroidota bacterium
ATGCAGACTGTGAGTACCGCCAAAAACAACCTAATTTTACTCATAGTATATTGAAATTTTACCTATTATCAAATTAATTACACAACTCGCGCTACGCCGATTCAACATCAAACATAGCCAATTTTACCAACTTCCAAAAACCTTGGCCGCGTTATCACAATAAAAGACACATTGTGGTAAACAAAACGTTGGCTATTTCCTAAAATATTATCTCAACAACGTGATATTCCCTTGATGTTGCTCTTTCTGACCATCGATGAAGGTCGCTTCTATCTTGAAGATATAGACACCTTCAGGTTGATCCACATTGTTGAAACGGCCGTCCCAACCACGTCCATCGGTGGTATTTGTAGTGAAAATCAATTCACCCCACCTGTTGTAGATGTTCATGGCAAACGACGTCAATCCCTTGGTCAGATACTGCCTTGGATAGAAATAATCGTTGATACCGTCCCCATTGGGCGTGAACGCATTCGGGATATCCATATAGCAATCGCTGGTCACAATAACCGAATCCGACGTATAACAACCCCTTACATCTACCGTAGCCACATAAACGCCGGGAGCACCTACCGAGATCGATGAGGTCTTCGCGCCATTGCTCCATTTCCAAGTTGCATTGGGATTGCCATAGTTGATTTTGTCTGACAACACTACAGGATTGCCACCGGGACAAATCGTGGTGTCGGCGCCGAGATTCAGCGATGGCTGCGGCATAACCCAAACTTTGTGGCTTGCGCTCGTTTCAGGACAAGCACTATAAAGGGCAGTCACTGTTACCAAGAAACTGTCGGGATAAGAGAAGCCGTACCTGACGGGATTCTCATTGTTGGAGCTGTCATTATAGCCGTCACCGAAATTCCATTTTACGCCCTTGTTGCCGAAACTGGCGAACAAACCCGTAAAGGTTGCAAACGTACCCTGGCAGAAAACGCTGTCGGTCATGAGCAGATGGATGGGGCTGATGGTATCCACAAAAATGGGTTGGGTTACCGTAATACTGCAAGGCACAAAATCGGTCACTGTCAATGAAGCCACATAAATACCGGAATGCATGTAGGTATATGGGGTGGATGCTCCGGTTGCAGTACCGCCGTCGCCAAATGCCCAAACATAAGTCGGAGATATGGCAGGGGTGGAACCGGAAAACGTAAGAGGACTACCTTGACAAACCGAGTCTTTCGGCGTTACCGATATGGATGCTGTAAGTGGATGTACCAAGCTGATGTGCTCGGTGACGCTATCCTTACAAGTTGCACTGTGTGCGTAGAGGGTGACGTTGAACAGACCCTGTGTGTAGTAAATGTGCAATGGGTTGACTAAGTTCGACATATAGCCGTCTCCGAATTTCCACTCGTAAGCAGTTGCCCCAGAAGAAGTGTTGGTGAACGTTACCGAATCTCCGGCACATCCCAGTTTCACTACATCTGTAAATGCCGCCTTAACGCTGTCATATACCTCAACCGATACCATAGCCCTCGGACTTGTACATCCGGCAACCGTCTGCGTTGCCCAGAAATAGTAAGTTCCAGGATGAACCGTATTGACTGTGGGCGCAGTGGTAGACCCTGTTCCTCCCGTTGGAACGGTGTACCATGTTACCGCGGTCCCTGAGACTACATCGAAAGGAACAAAAGTTTGACCGGGGCAATATTGGCCGGGCGAATCAATGATGTAAGGGGGCAGCGGCTGCGGATTGATAGTAATCAGGAACGAATCAGGCAAGCTGGTACAACCGGAATCGGTCTGCGTTGCATAAATGGTTACTGAGCCGGGCAATAGGGTGCTCACATTGGGCGGCGTCAAAGAACCACCGCCGATACCTAACTCGCTAAACCAATGGATGACACCCGTACCCGATGGCGCAGCCGTTGGGGGGATGTAGGTATCATATTGACAGTAAACGGAATCGCCAACAATATCGGGCGTTGCCGGAGTAGGATGTACGGTCACCGTAATATCGGCCCTCGCACTGGTGCAACCACCCAAAGTCTGACCTACCCAGTAAGTAGTCACCCCGGCGGTAGCGGTGTTGATAGGCGTTGGCGTAGTAGACCCAACGCCACCGGTGGCCGAAGTAAACCACTCCTCCGTACCGATAATGCCGCCAACGGAGAATGGCACTGGAACGTCGTTTTGACAATATGTCGTGATACCCGTGATGGTAGGCGGAGCCGGCAATACATTGACCGTGATGACGAACGAACCGCGTGCACTTGTACATCCCGAATCGCTTTGTGTAGCATAGATGGTATAGACCCCTACGGATGCCGTGCTGATTGTGGGCGGTGTAGTGGTACCGGTACCACCCGTGGGGGTGATGTACCACAATACATTGGTACCTGCCGTTGTAGGTGGTACATACGTGTCGCCTTGGCAATAGGTGCTTGTGCCCGTTATGACTGGAGGTGCAGGGGTCACTACTACTTTAACAGTGATGGAGTCCCTCAAACTGATGCAGCCACCCACATTTTGCGCTACCCAGAAGGTGTAAGTGCCGCCGTAAGAGGTATTGACGGTTGGTGCCGTGGTAGAACCAACGCCACCTGTCCCCACAGTATACCACAACACGGTGCCTGTCGCTCCGGTAACGGTAAATGGCACAAATGGATCGCCCGAACAATAAGAAGTAACACCCGAAACGGTAGGTGTGGGCGGCTGCGTCAGCACGCCTGCATCAATTCTGGCGGTGTCTTTACAACCGAAAGATGATGTGGCGATTACTTGATAAAAACCGGTATCGGCAGCCGTAAAGCCCGGAATCGTCGGATTTACCAAAGTAGACGTAAAGCCGGCAGGACCTGTCCAAGCGAAAGTTTCTCCTACCGAATCGGGAACCGCGTTCAAAGTGAGGGTATCCACCATGCCGTAACACAGCGGTGCATTGGTGGAGAGCGTCAGTACAGGCTTCCAACGGATAACGACATGGGTAGTCGCCGTATCGTATTCGGTACCTATGATGCGCACCACTTTCCAAGTACCGGAATCGGCATAGGTAGAAGGGCTGATGACTACGTGGTGCAGGGTGCTGAAGAGGGTGCCTCCTGGCGTAAACCATTCATATGTAGCACCTACGGAATCGCCAATTGCATCAAGGTGCAGCACGTCGCCATCGCAAATGGCACTATTGTTGGTGGCACCAAAACAAGGGATTACCGTAAAATACAAAACCGTGGTGTTGCATGAATGCATGCCCGAAACACTGTCGTTACCGGTAACAGTATAAGTAACAGGCCCGGTCAATGCATTGATATTCACCGTAACGTCGGTACCCGTAGTTGCTGACAAGCCTGTTGAAGGCGACCAAGTCCAAGATCCCCAGCTCCAATCTTTTTCATTGCCGTAGCGGATATCTACAGGCAAGGTAGTCATACCGGGATGGGCGCACGAAAGGAACGTATCATCGACAACCGTGGATTGAATGCAATTGAGTACCAAAACGGGATCGGGGAAGGCACTATCGGTACAGGTTGAGTCCTTGAAATTCCATGCAAACGAAACGATTGCACTGTCGTGTGGTGCGAGATTACCCAAGTTGTAAATCAACCCGTAGGCGATATCCTGATCGTAAGTAGTGTTTCCAAGTACATACCAAGACGTACCGATACCTGTGGCGGTGCCGGCATATATCAAATCGAGGTTGTTGCCCGCAGTAAGCGAGGGGGGCCAACTTTGATAAATTAGGCACTTGGCGCGGCAGTCGCGGGTACACAATGACGAATAGGCATCTTGGTGGATAGATGGAGGACGGGCCTCAACCATAACGCGGTGGCGGGCATCTCCTTGGTAATAAATATGGTTGTTGGTAGGGAAGCTGCCACCGGTGGTCACTTCATCGTTATCGGGGTCGGCGGTCGCAAAATAATATACCCCGTTGAGTGTAGTGGCAGTGGTATTCTTGAAGATTACGGTCACCACGTCCCAAGACGACAAAGTATCTACCCTATTGTATTGTGTAATGGCCAAATTGCCACCGGCGGCGGTTCCTTGCCACACGCTCGTAACGGTGCCGGGAGTGAATGAGCAACTGCCCACGGAAGAAGCGGGAGCATAGATGTAACCGGTATTGGTACCTGTGAGGGTACCGGTAAAACCACCATTGTTGTAAAATGCGTCTTCGCGCACCCCGTTCACCTGAACGGACCATCCGTCAAACGGGGTACCCGGCAAGTAGTGGGGGCCATAAAAAGGTATGCCGCCAGTACCTGCAACACCCCAGCCGGCCATACTCACATTGTATTGAAAATCCATCGAAGTCGTACTCGATGCCGTAGTACCCGTAATGGGGTCGGTATAGGAGTAGGTAGCCCCACCCGATGCCGTATGGTAGCCCGCAGGAGGATTGACCGTATTACCCCATGAACCATTCGGTGCAACCGCCACTTCGAGGTAACGCCCTTGTAAGAAAACGTCATCAGACACCAACTGCCCTTTCGCAGAATTGCAGAAAAATAAACCAACCGCCGCAAATACGACCAAAAAATAGTTGTGTTTCATGTTCATGGGGAGTTAATAAACGCTTTAAAGAAAATGACGAAAAAGTTACATTGCAAACTCAAACCTCAAATTTAAAAATTTCTTCGCAATAAGCAAACAAAAATTTAGCTTTCGAAAGAGAGCCTGCATGTTAACAGACAGGCCGGTAAGCAAATATGGATGGGTGCATTTTAAATAATTTTTATCGTAATTTACGTATTGCGATATTGGACTCTCCATTTCAAAGCATGCGGGCGCGCCGGTTTCGCAACTCTCCGCCCTTGCCCACCTTCGAATCCCGATTTTTCCGTAATTGGGTCCAAATGCATAACTTTATCATTCCGATGGTTTCGGAATCTGAAAGGAGATAGCCGTATAGTAGATTTGAAGTGTTTTGAAGCTCGGATTTCATGACTGCGGTACCCGATAAATCAATTGTCAGCAACCACAAAAAACTCCAAAACGTGTCAAAAAAATGGTTCCGCCCGTCTCTTAAAACTGCCTCAAACATGCTTGGCAGCCTGTTGCTGTTGGCGTTGGTATTTGGCCCAAGTCTGTGCAATGGGCAATTGATGATTTCCACCTTTGCCGGCGGCGGCACAACGCTGGGTGATGGCGGCCCCGCCACTGCCGCCAAACTGCTCAGCCCGTCGGGCATTTGTTCCGATAGATATGGCAATATTTACGTCTCAGACCAAAATGATTGTCGCGTTCGCAAAATTGACACCGCGGGTATCATCACGACCGTTGCAGGCCGGGGGTATTCCGGCTCCGACAGCACCCACTATTCCGGCGACGGCGGCCCTGCAGATTCGGCCCGGCTTTGGTATCCCGAAGGCGTCGCCGTCGATACGTTCGGCAACCTGTATATCGCAGACCAGAACAACAATGCCATACGCATGGTGGCGGGAGGCAACATATACACTCTAGCCGGCAATGGCACCATCGGCGATTCCGGTGACGGCGGCCCTGCAACAGCCGCAACCCTCTGGCACCCTGCCGACGTTACGGTAGACCGTTATGGAAATGTGTTCTTTGTGGACCAAGACAATAAGAAATTGAAACGCATAGATACCTTAGGTTTGATTACCACTATTTGCGGAACGGGGGTGGCCGGCTACAATGGCGATAGCATTGCGGCCGATACCGCCCAATTGAATTTCCCGGAAGGCATCGGGACCGATACCGCTGGCAACCTCTATGTTGCCGACTTCTATAACGGGCGAGTTCGTAAGATAGATATGGCCACGGGCATGATATACTCCTTGGTTGGCTCAGGAACGTGTGTCAGTCCCAGTTCAGGAGACGGCGGACCGGCAACCGCTGCAGGCATGTGCGATGCTGCCGCAGTGGGCTCCGACCAATTTGGGAACATCTACGTTACAGACTTCTACAATTTCAAAATCAGGAAGGTCGACCCTTCGGGTGTCATCACGACCGTTGCCGGCAATGACACCTCGGGATTTTCGGGCGACTGTGGTCCTGCCACTGCGGCCGAGTTGAGCTATGCCCAAGGGGTGAACGCCGACCCCGCTGGGAACATCTATATAGCCGACTTCTCCAATTCCCGTGTACGGAAGGTTTCCGTACACGCTACATGTCCACCGGCCGACGTTCTGCCCGTTACCGAATACCCCGAAACGGCCCGCATTTATCCCAACCCCGCTCGCGATGTCGTAGCGGTAACCCGCCGTGGCATGTTCCATGTTGAGGTATCCAATTTGATGGGCGCACAGGTTTTGGCTTCGGAAGAATGCAACAATGCCGCCGAAATAGACATCAGCAAGCTCGTTCCAGGCATCTACCTCATGACGATCAACGGAGGTGGACAAACCGATATCCGCAAGTTGGTGGTGGAACACTGACCCGTGGGGTCCTGCGGAAAAACGCCCATCGGCCCAGTGCCCTACCTAGGCACCCACATTTCAATGCAAACAAATTTCCGGAAATGGACGTGATGGTATATATTTGCCTGCAAACAAAAAAGTAAAATTAATGGCTCACGACACTCATCACCACGGTGCAGACGAACGCCCCTCGGTAGTGCCTTTCAAATCGGCATTTTGGCTCGTACTCATATTGGTAGGCCTCTATATAGCTTCCCTGAATTTCATTGAAGTGGAAAGCAAGGGCGAAGAAGGCGGCAAAGGTGAAAAAACCGAAATGAAGGCTCCTGAGGCCAAAGAGGCTACGAAGGCTGCTGAAGAAGCCCCCAAACCTGCTGAAAACAAACCCGCGGAAGCTCCAAAGGCGGAGTCCAAAAAAGACGAGCCCAAGGATTGATACGTTGTTTCTGTTGACCGTCGGTATCAAATTCCGCATATGGGTAGCAATGATATAGTGGTAGTAACCGGCGCGGCAGGGTTCATAGGCAGTTGCCTCGTGGGCTGGTTGAACAACTTGGGATTTACCAACATTATCCCGGTTGACGACTTTTCCGTTACCCGAAAAGAACACAACTTACACAGCAAACACTTCCTGGAACCCATCGAACGGTTGACGTTTCCCGATTGGTTTGCCGCAAACCCTGGGGTCGTGAAAGCCGTTTTCCATTTGGGTGCGAGAACCGATACCACCGAGATGGACTACGAGGTGCATCGCAAGTGGAACCTCGAATATTCCAAAACCATTTGGAACATCTGTGCACAACAGGGCATCCCACTGGTGTATGCTTCGTCGGCAGCCACTTACGGCAATGGGGAGTTGGGCTATTCCGACAGCCACGAAATTGTGTCGCAACTCCACCCCCTCAACCCTTACGGCGTTTCGAAAAACGAGTTCGACATTTGGGCTTTGGCGCAACCCAACACTCCACCGTTTTGGGCAGGTGTAAAATTCTTCAACGTCTTTGGCCCCAACGAATACCACAAGGGCCGCATGGCATC
>CAIVHI010000306.1 GCA_903905685.1 uncultured Bacteroidota bacterium
TGCCGACGCCCAGTACCTGTCCATTTACGAAAGCCCCTACAACCCTTTCGATATGCCCAATTGTTTTGCTTTGGGACCAAGGGGAAATGTTTATGTGGCGACCGATGACGGGACCACCTACATTCAAAACATTCCTACCGCCTCAAATTCCTGGACGGGATGGAGTCAAGCTGGAAGTTGGATAGATGGTTCCCTATGGACGTATTCAACAGGAATTCCGGTTGTCACGTTTGGCGGCGATGGCGGTCCTGCAACGGCTGCGGAATTGTCGGGCATTACCGGAATGGCGGCCGACAGGAACGGCAACCTCTTCGTCACAGACTACTTGAACGGCCGCATCCGTAAGATAGATTCCAACGGCATCATCACCACATTCGCGGGTGGGTCTTCACTGGCATCTACAGCAGAAGGGATACCCGCTACGGCTGCATTTGTAAACCAGCCGACGGCGGTGGGGTGCGACAAATGGGGCAATGTATACATAGCCCAGGGCGGCGACAACAAGGTGCGCAAGGTGGACACCAACGGCATCATCCGGACCGTGGCCGGCAACGGAATAGCAGGTTATGCCGGCGACGGGGGCCCCGCTACCAACGCCAACATTTCGCTTGCATTGGGTACGGGCATGGCGGTAGACTCGGTGGGCAACATCTATTTGGCGGGTACCCGAGTGCGCAAAGTGGGTACGGATGGCACCATAAGTTGCATTGCCGGCACGGGCTTCCCGGGTTACTCGGGCGATGGCGGCCCGGCAACTGCAGCAAGCATTTCGGCGGGGTATATTGCAGTAGACGGTTCGGGAAACCTATTCCTGTCGGGATACAATGATTCGGGTGCCGCCATCGTGCGCAGGGTAGCCCCTTCGGGTATCATTACAACCGTTGCCGGCGGTGGGTCCCTTTACCCCATGTCGGCATCGGTAGTCGTCCCTCCTATCACCTACACCACCTATACCACTCCTGCAACCGCCACCTTCATGGGGCAGTCCGGGGGTCTCCAAACCGACGCAGCCGGTAACCTTTACTATTTGGATATCGGAGGGATGATGTCGCTATACCAAATCAGGTTCGATTTGGCCCCGCAGACTTATGAAGGTAACGGCCAAACCGTAACGATATGTGAAAACGGCAGTGCCTACAACTTGGATTCGACTTTATCGGTTTACGACAACTCCGGAGCCCCGGTGCATTGGTCTGTTGCAACGGCACCTACCCATGGCAGCTTCGTTGGTTCCTTCACGGCAGGTGCTGCAAGCACGCTCCTCATACCTTCGGGCATTTCCTATACCCCAAACGTCGGATTTTCGGGTACCGACTTCGCGGTGGTGGCTATTTCCAACGGTACCGCAACCAATTATGACACCATCCATTTCGTCATCAATGCAAATACCACGCCGGCAATTGTGGGGGATTCGGTGATGTGTGCCGACGGACGTGCACATACCTATTTCACGGCCACACCGGCCTCCGGCGGTTGGTGGAGCGTGACGGGTGCCTATTCCTATGAAACCATTTCGGACACGTTCACGGCGGTGGCCACATCGGTGGGAACCCGTTTGTTGCAATATACCGACGGCTGCGCCACTACCATTAAGACGCTCACAATGCTGCCTGTGCCGGTAATACACGGAAATTCTAACGTTTGCGTAGGCGACACTATAGAATTGTCAGACTCGGTAGCCGGGGGGGCGTGGAGTGTTTCGGGGTCGCATGCCTCCATTTCTTCGGCAGGGGTCGTTACCGGAATTTCAGATGGGTTCGACACCGTTACCTACGTAGCGCTCGGAGGCTGTACGGCTACCAAGACCATGGACGTAGGTCTGCCGGTACACTTCAGCGCGGATACCGGGGTCTGTTCAGGCACTTCAATGGCTTTGCCTACAGGCTGGATTTCGGAGAGTTGGGTAAGCAGCAATATAGATGTCATTTCCATTTCCTCCGGCCACCTTTATTTCGATAACGCGGGAACAAGCATCGTCACTGCCTCCAATGCGTGCGGGAGCCGATCCACGAACATCACGGTATACCAATCACCGGACCCCATCACGGGTATTTCCGCCCAGGTATGCGAAGATGCTACCGGTTTGGTTTCTGACGATGTTCCCGGAGGGATTTTCAGTTCGCCATACCCTAACGTTTATGTCGGATATTATGGGGATTTTTACGTCGACTACGGTTACCTTGGTAGCGGTATCGGCCTTGGGGAGATAGATTACATTATGCCCGGTGGTTGTACCGCGGCCATAACGTTCGATATCATTCCCGCTGTCGTGCCATTGGTTTGTGATTCGGTGGTGTGTGCTGATGGGGTGCTCTACGTCTCTCTCGCGGATTCCGGAAGCATTTATTGGACCGGCGGCTCATTTGGATGCTCGGCATCGTCAGCAACGGTTATCTATTACACGTATCTTTTTGGTGGCTATGCCCCTGACGGTGTCTATGTTTCCAATTTGCCGGCAGGCCCGGTCACGTTGACGTACGATAATGGGTGCGGCACTTCAACCCGCACCGTTACCGTCAATCCCGTTCCCGATGTCCCGGCGGTCACTCCCTCAATTTGCTCGGGGAGCACTATTACGGCTACCGATGCCACAGGTGGCGGTACTTGGGGCACTTCCTACGGCAACCTCTCGGTGACGTCGGGCGGGGTGGTCAGTGCCGTACATGGCAGTTGGGATAATGTGGTTTACACCCTACCCACGGGTTGCTACAATAGTGCGCCTGTCTATATTTCCACGGTGCCGCCCGCACCGATAATGGGCAACGGCACCTTCTGCGACGGGGAGCACCTCAATTTGGTGGACAGCATTCCCGGCGGCTTCTGGACAAGCGGCAATTTGGCCGTAGTCAACAATGAAATGGTTGCAGTTGCAGCAGGTACGGCCACCATTACCTACAACAACGGTTGCGGACAGGTGACCAAAACCGTCACCGTCTACCCGTCGCCCGCGCCCATTTATGGGCACGACACGGTGTGCGTTTCGGCAACCGCGCTATACACGGATACTTCTACCGGCGGGGTATGGTCGGTATCGGGCTCGGGCAGCATCTCCACGGGTGGGTTGTTTACGCCTACGGCACCCGGTTGGGTATTGGTCAACTTCACGCTTCCCACAGGCTGCGTCTACCGCAAAACCGTTGAGGTCGACTTGCCGGGAGCGTCCACCCTGCACTATACCGACGATTCCGTATTTTGTGGACTTGGCTGGCACACCGGGCTGACCGACAGTGCTACCGGCGGTACTTGGACGAGCTCCAACACCGACGTTGCCTACTTGGCCCCGATAACATATGGCGTTTCATTCTACAGCAGTGCTCCCGGTATTGCCACGATTACCTACTCCGTCACCAATGCCTGCGGCAGCTTTGCACCGCACAAAACGGTCACCGTCTATCCTGCGCCCGACACGACGATTTTCCACCACGCTCCCATTTGCGTCGGGGCGTCATACTCCGTAAGCGAGGCAGATTCTACGGGTATTTGGCACAACTTCAGCGACGTGGCGTCGCTGTCCGCATGGAGCGGACTGTTCCGCACCATTACCGGGGTAACGCCGGGTGTGGATACCATCACCTACACCGACAACAATGTTTGTGGGCTAAGTACCCTGTTATACATCACGCCGGTACTTGGCGCGCCGGTGGTAGCACCCATAATGGGTGACTCCGTGCTGTGCGTTGGCGCTACCGCACTATACTCAGATAGCACCTGGGGGGGCTATTTTTCAGGTACGGGGTACGGTGGCTTATTTACCGCCACGACTGCGGGAGCTACTACCGTTACCTACACGGTTGACGGCGCGTGCGGAAATACGGTGGTGACCAAAGCCATTGACGTCTACCCATTGACCGGTACCTCCTTCGACTCCACGGAATTGTGTGAAGGGACCACTATAACCCTTTCCGGCATAATTCCCGGCGGCACTTGGACCAA
>CAIVHI010000307.1 GCA_903905685.1 uncultured Bacteroidota bacterium
CACTTGGGTAACCGTGGCGTTGCCGCATGATGCTGAAGTGGTAGTGTAAGATATGGTTGCAGTGCCTGCAGCAACTCCGGTAACGACACCCGCAGCGACAGTAGCTTTCGTAGCGTCAGAGGTGCTCCAAGTGCCACCAGCTACGCTTTCAGACAAAGTCGTAGTTGAACCCGCACAAACGGACGCAGTACCCGTAATCGCGGCAGGAGTCAAAGGCATAGCGTTCACCGTGACCACTTGGGTAACCGTGGCGTTGCCGCATGATGTGGAAGTAGTAGTATAAGATATTGTTGCAGTGCCTGCAGCAACACCGGTAACGACACCGGCAGCGACAATAGCTTTCGTAGCGTCAGAGGTGCTCCAAGTGCCACCAGCTACGCTTTCAGACAAAGTCGTAGTTGAACCAGCGCAAACCGATGCCGTACCTGTAATCGCGGCAGGAGTCAATGGCATAGCGTTCACCGTGACCACTTGGGTAACCGTGGCGTTGCCGCATGATGCGGAAGTGGTTGTGTAAGATATGGTTGCAGTTCCCGCAGCAACACCGGTAACGACACCCGCAGCGACAGTAGCTTTCGTAGCGTCAGAAGTGCTCCATGTACCACCCGATACGCTTTCAGTCAAAGTCGTAGTTGAACCCGCACAAACGGACGCAGTACCCGTAATCGCGGCAGGAGTCAAAGGCATAGCATTCACAGTCACGACTTGGGTAACCGTCGCGTTGCCGCATGATGCGGAAGTCGTCGTGTAAGATATGGTTGCAGTGCCTGCAGCAACTCCGGTAACGACACCGGCAGCCACTGTGGCAATGCCGCTTGCGCTGGTCGTCCAAGTACCGCCCGATACGCTTTCAGTCAAAGTCGTAGTTGAACCCGCGCAAACAGAAGCAGTACCCGTAATCGCAGCAGGAGTCAATGGCATAGCGTTCACCGTGACCACTTGGGTAACCGTGGCGTTGCCGCATGATGTGGAAGTAGTAGTATAAGATATGGTTGCAGTTCCTGCAGCAACACCGGTAACGACACCGGCAGCCACTGTGGCAATGCCGCTTGCGCTGGTCGTCCAAGTACCGCCCGATACGCTTTCAGTCAAAGTCGTAGTTGAACCCGCACAAACGGACGCAGTACCTGTGATGGCGGCTGGGGTTGCAGGACCGGCGTTGACCGTTATAGTTGACGAAACAACGGCTGACCCGCAAGACGATGTGGGAACAAACGAAATCGTGGCCGTACCTGCTGAAACGCCGGTTGAAACACCCGAAACGGAATCTATGCTGAGTACAGCTTGATTAGAAGTACGCCAGTGACCAGATGTGGGCGTCGTCGTAGTAAAAGTATCATTGGTAGCTGTACATAATGTTGTTGCCCCTAGAACCGAACCCGGTGTTGGAGTTGCATTTACTACAACCGAGACTGTAGCCGTGCCCGAAAAGCCGTTACCATCAGTAGCGGTAACGGTATAAATCTGGCTGGTGGTTGGAGAGGCTGTTACCGACCTTGCTGTAGATACCGACAACCCTGTAGTGGGCGCCCAAGAATAAGTAACCGTGCCGGAGTAGATAGCGGTATCTACATACAACGATATCGAATTACCACTACAAATGGTATCAATCTTCTTTACAAATGCAATCTTAGGATTAGCCAAGGCGATACCCGAGACAATGACCGATGTATCCGTCACGCCAGTTGCCGTCAAAATACGGGTACTCGAATTGGCGGCATCATAACGCTGCCAACTTCCCGCACTACCATAAATACCGGTAGCTATGGCAGATGCCGTTCCCTTGATATCCGCAGTTACAAACGGTGCAGAAACGATATTGTAGGTCAATCCGGTAATTCCTTGCGACTTTACGCTCCAGTAACGAGAAAGATAGTTTGTCGAATCCAAATTGGTTGCATACTTGACGTTGGAGAGCCCAACAGCAATCGTCGCACCGGGCGCAAAGGTACCGGCAGTGACATTCAGAGTCAACGGTGTATAGTTGAGGTTCAAATCACCCACCGGAAAAACAACCGTTCCTGTTCCCGAAACCGGCAATACCAACCTGCCCGTTGCGGTTGGCACGAACATATTGGAAGAGGAGAAGGTGCCCGATAAAGCAGCCGTACTGGCGAGGGTCAGCGTTAAACTGTCCATGCGCAACATTTGGCACGACATAGTTAACGAGGTATTGACCGTGGGATTCCCCTGTAACTTGAACCGGTTGCCTACCAATTGCAGGTTACCAATAGTCACATTGCCTATGGTATTGTAGATGAGGTTGGTATCAATCATCTTGACTTTGCCGGTACCTGTTTCGGCACCCGAACCCATAAGGCTACCGTAATCGGTAATGGTATAACCTCCATCGTTCAAAACTCCGGAAACCAAGGTAAGGTTCTTGGTAACCAAAGTATTAGAAGCGAGGGTGTTAGAGCCGGTCGAGTTGGCATTGGAAAGATACTTGTAGGTACCCGAAACAATGGTTTGACCTCCCGTGGGGTTGTTGTAAATAATGGTATCGGGCCAGCTTAGTGCTGAAGGTATCGGTGTGGACGACGTATTTTGGGTTGCGATCAATCCGAAATTTCCCGGGAATATTGTTGGCGTACCCAAAAGGCGATAGCCCAACATATTCAGTTTACCTGTAGTTGTGTAAAGCAATGTACCGCCTACCGTCAAATCGCCACCGGCAGTATCCACAGACCCGTATACGTTGTTGAGTGTGAGGTTATGGTAGGTACCGGCAACTATGGTTTGGGAGCCGGTGGGTGCGTAATATTGTACGGTTCCCAAAGTGCCCCAATTGGTTCCCGAAGGGAGAGAAGCGGTTGAAAATGAATTGGGCACTGAAGTACGGATGGTGCCTGAATTTGCAATTGCAGCGAGCGCACCACCCAATATTGCAGATGTACCCAAATTGAAGGTACCCGATGCACTCACATTCAATGTGCCATTCACATTGATGTTGCCTGAGGCGGTAGCAAGCGAACCTAGAATCGTCAAATTATTATAGGTACCGGGTACTGCGGTTTGGGCGCCTCCTGCAAGCGCATATTGCACCTCCCCGCTCCATGACATGCCTGCGGGCAGGGGAGTCGCACTCAGTGTGGTAGGCACTTCGGTCTTCAGTATACCGCTATTGTTGACAACCAGTCCGGTACCGCCCGACAAAACCCCTAACGGCCCCATATCGAATGTGCCGCCGGAGAGTATGGTGAGTGAATTTTGGACATTAACCTCAAACCCAGATGGGTTTAGGTAATAGATATTTTGAGTTTGGCTAGGATGTTTTTGGTTTTCCTGTTGATTTCGGATAGGAAGTGTTCGGAGTCGTTGACCTGTACCCGCCGTATTTGGGCAAGGTGCTGTATAACG
>CAIVHI010000308.1 GCA_903905685.1 uncultured Bacteroidota bacterium
ATTATTATTGAAATCATTCAAAACCTCGCGGAACGCGAGGTTTTTTTATGGGGTCTATTGAGTATTGGGTTTCTTCCGGGGCTTTACCCCCATGCCCACTGCCCGATTGCGGCAGGCTGCAACTCGGAAGGCAAATGTGGGTTAGCAACATTCGTGACGCTAGTTGCCACCGACAAACAAAATGGGCTGTCTCGGAATTCTGAGACAGCCCATTTTGTTTGTCGAGCCGAGGTTTTATTTCACCAAAACCAGCGTTCCGCGATATATTTCTGTGCCAAAAGACACCGTATAAATGTACGTGCCTGCCGGCAGGAAACCTGCTTCCACTTCTTTGGTAAGCTGGCCTACAGGGAGACTTGTAGAGAAGACTTGCGAGCCGAGTGCATTCTCGATGGTGAGGCGGCCTTCAATCAATTCCAATGGCAACACGAACATAAATGTGCCGGTGCTGGGGTTGGGAGATACCGTCAATAGGCGTGGTTGGGGTTTGGTGCCCGCAATACCCAAGGGCCAGCAAGCCATGGCATCTGAAACTTTCACGATGAAAGCTGCCTGGTTGCTGCCGCAAGTGTTGGAAACCGTGTAGAAAACAGTATCGAAACCGGCACTGTTGCCAACCACGATGCCTGATGCATCTACCGTAGCCTTAACATTGGCCACACTCCAAATGCCGCCCGAGGCCCAATCGCTAAGCGTGATGGCTGCGCCTACGCAAACGGTATCGGAGCCAAAGATGGCTCCTGCCGACCCAGGACCTGCAATAACGGTTACCGCAAAAGTGGTTGAAGCTGAGCCGCAAGCATTTGTTACCGCGTAGGTAAGCGTTGCACTACCCAGCATATTGGCTGTAACCAAGCCGGTCGCGTCTACCGATGCTACCGACGGATTGGTGCTGCCCCAAATGCCGCCCGAGATGCTCTCTCCAAATAGTGTTGTTGTGCCCAGGCAAATATCTGACGACCCGGCTATGGCACCCGCTGTTGGTGCGGCAATGATATTGAAAGTTGTTGTAGCTACAGAAGTGCCGCAAGCCGTAGATACGGTATAGTCGATGGTTTCCGTGCCGCCTGCCAGTGCATTCACTACACCTGTGCCCCACAAAAGCACCAATGTGCTGTCGCTTGCGGTCCAAACGCCGCCGCCGGCATAGTCGGTAAGGGTGAGGGTGGAGCCCGCACAAACAGTAGTAGCGCCCGAAATCGCGCCGGCATCGGGAGATACATTAACAGTTACCACCAATGAAGCGGTGGCAATGCCGCATGGGGTACTTGTAGTATACAGGATGGTGTCCGTACCTATGGTGACACCGGTTACGTTACCACCTGCCGATATGGACGCATGGGTATTGGCCACCGACCAAGTTCCGCCGGTAACGGCATCTGTAAACAATGAAGTAAGGCCCGTGCAAAGGAATGTCGAGCCTGAAATCGTTCCCGCATATGGGGTGGTGAGTACTGTTAAGATTGCGGTGGCTGTTGCCGTACCGCAAAGGTTGGTATACGAATATTTTATTGTATCGAGGCCGGCAGCTACACCGGAAACAAGACCACCCGTACCAATGGTTGCAACACTGGGGTTGCTGACGCTCCAAGCGCCTCCTAATGTGGAGTCTGCAAACAATGTTGTCGACAAATAGCAGATTTCCGCAGAACCGCCGGTAATGGCTGCAACGTGCGGCAAGGGATTGACGGTTACTATTGCGAATGCCGCCGAAGTGCCGCAACTGTTCACTACCGTATAATATATGGTGTCGGTGCCTGGCACTATGCCGGTTACGATTCCCGTTGCACCAATAGTGGCTGTTGCCGGAGCCGTAGAACTCCAAGTGCCACCGGCCGATGCGTCAGTCAAAGTGGTAGAAGTGCCGGGGCAATTCCACAGCGTGCCGCTGATGGCGGCCGGAGTGCCTGGTGCCGACGTCACGGTTACAGATTTAGTGGTGTATGCAGTGCCGCAAGAATTGGATACTGTATAAGTTACATTGGCTGTGCCGGCAGCAGCGCCCGTGGCAACTCCGCCTGTGCCCGTGATGCCCAATGTGCCTGGAGCAGACGAGGTCCAACTGCCACCGCCGGTGGCATCGGTGAAGGTGGAGGTGCTACCCAAGCACAGTGAAGACACACCGGTAATGCCCGGCGGTGTGGTGGGTATAGTATTGACGGTAATCACCATGTGGGCCGATGTAGTGCCGCAGGTGTTGGTCATTACATATTTTATGGTGTCGGTACCTGCAGATACTGCGGTAATGACTCCTGACGAAGAAATGGTCGCGACTGCGGAGGAGGAGCTCCAATTACCACCCGGAGTAGCATCGGTGAGGGTGCCGGTATTGCCCACACAATATACCGATGTTCCGGTAATGGCCGCGGGTACAACGGGTAGGGGATTGACCGTGAAGATTGCAAAGGTGGAAGAGGTGCCGCAACTGTTGCTGAGGATGTATTTGATGGAGTCGGTGCCGCCCGAAACACCGCTTACGATACCGGAGGTGCTGCCAACCGTTGCAATGCCGGTTGCCGTACTGATCCACACGCCGCCAGGAACAGTTTCGCCCAATGTGGTTGTGCTACCGGCGCATACTGTAAGCACTCCCGTAATGGGGGCGGGAGGTGCAGGAACGGTATTCACTGTCAATATGGCCCACGCGGAAGTGCTACCGCAGGTGTTGGTACTGGTGTATTTTATGGTGTCGGTTCCGCTAGTGAGTGGGGTTACGACTCCTCCTGCTGAAATGGTGGCGATACCTGTGCTGACGCTCGACCAAGCCCCTCCTGCAGTCGCATCCGTCAGTGACGTGGTGGAGCCTAAACAAAGGTTAAGGGTGCCCGAAATAGCTGCGGGAACAGCCGGGGCCGAATTTACAGTTATAGACTTGGTGGCTGACGCGCTGCCGCAGCTGTTGGTGTTGGTATAGCTGATGGTGACGATACCCGCAGTAATACCGGACACGATACCCGTCGAACTTACGGTGGCAATCGACGTGGCACTGCTCGACCAGCTTCCGGTCGTACCGGTCTCGGTACATGTAATGGTTGAACCGACACAAACCGTCGCAGCGGTTGATATTATGGGTGGCGGGGTAACCGGAAGCGGATTTACGGTAACAGTCAAGGTTGCAATGCCTGCCGAGCCGGCATTATAGGAAATGACCGCGGTGCCTGCAGTAACCCCCGTCACTACACCACCTACAACAGTTGCAATGCCGGTGCTGCCGCTAGTCCAAGTGCCGCCTGCGGTGGCATCTGCCAATGTCGTGGTTGAGCCCACGCACACAGTAGCTGTGCCCGTAATTGGAGCTACTCCAGGCACTTCCTCGGTAATGGTCACGTTCTTGTTGTTCCAATGGTCACCTGATGTTGAGCCATTTTCGTTGACGGCATTTACGACTCCATAGAGTTTTATGGTACCGGTGCCTGCGGTTGGCGCAGTCCAAGAAATGGACTCAACATACGTTGAGCCGGTTGTGCCGGTTCCCGTGCTAGCCCCAATGGTTGAGCTATGTTCTACAACGTTGATTGTGCCGCCGCCAATGAGGTCGTTCACGCAACTGGTCGGGAGGCCGGAACTGGCAAGGGTCCCTGCATTTGCAGCTGTGGTAGTACCTGCACCGGCATTAAGTACTGCTGCCACTTGGAACCCGAATCCCGGCAAATTGCTGGTAGTGGTATTGGTGCCGGTAATCTTAATGGTATAGGTTTGGCCACCAACATAACGGGTCACCGCTACGCCCGCCGAATCCAATTCCAAACCAATGGTAATTCCCGTGGTAACGCCGCCATGGCAGCTACATCCGCCGGCACCTTCCGCACCCGTGCCGTCTATGCCACTTGCACCAGGCATGCTGGAGTAGCTCGATGCAAAGACATAAACCATCGCGGCTACCAATGTTCCAAGTAAAACTCTTTTCTTCATGTAAGGTATTTTTTAATTTTCGGTTAAAAATTTATTTGTCGACTTCGGCACAGCGGACACCAAGTCCTTCTAAATTCATTTTGAGGCTAAAGCTAAAAAAAATCTATTGGATTCCTGCATATTGAGCCGCAAAATCATCATGAGGTAAAGAAAAATTGCGGTGGGTCCTGGTCTTCTTTCAAGGATGTGGCTCCAAATGATCAGTATTTTTAGGTAGAAGCCAAATTACTTTGATGCGGAACACGGCCATCAAAGTAGCGGAAAATACCTGTTGATATAATGCATTATACTTGTAGGTTTGGCGTAAAATCCCAAAGTGGACATTTGGGAACAGCCCGTTATCGTGACCTAACCTATAACCCTAAAAGGAAACATTGCCCCGATATTCCTATCTTTCCAGATCCCACCTAACGTTGGTCAATGTTGCCATTTTGTTCTACCCTTCAAGGGTTCTTGTATATTCGTGGGTTACTACTAACTTTGTGCTCCAAATTCCGCTTTTCAAATAAGGAGAATCGAATATGAAAACGATATTGTTTGCCATTCAAGAGACCCCCATCAGCTACCTTCCGGTGCTTATGCAGCTCGTAATAGGTGCAGGCTTGGTGGTCGTCATCATGGTGGCATCCCACATTTTGGGGCCCAAGCGCAAAACCGGAGACAAGCTGGTGAGCTTCGAAAGCGGCATCCCTTCCATAGGCAATGCCCGACAGCCCATGGGTATCAAGTACTTTCTGGTAGCCATCCTGTTCGTACTTTTCGATGTGGAGATTATTTTTTTCTATCCATATGCAGTCAATTTCCGCAACTTCCTTGCTTCGGGAGACGGGTTCAATGTATTTTTGGAGGTCATTCTGTTTGTGGCATTCTTCCTTTGCGGCTTCATCTACATCGTGAAAAAAGGCGCATTGAATTGGGAAGATTGATGTTGCCGCAAAACAAAAGCAATACCATTGGATAACGCCCGCATTTTCGGGAAATATAAATAGCATTATGCCACGTCCGGTTCAATTCAATACCAATGTCAAGCCTGTGGTTATGCCACAGGGTTACTCAGGAGAAGGATACATGTCGACCACCATGGACAAACTGGTGGAGATGGGTCGTAAAAATTCGTTGTGGCCTTTGCCGTTTGCTACATCTTGTTGCGGCATCGAGTTTATGGCCACCATGGCATCCCACTATGATTTGGGCCGCTTTGGTGCCGAACGTCTCGGATTCACCCCCCGCCAATGCGACGTACTGCTTGTTGCGGGCACTATTTCCAAAAAACTCGGGCCCGTATTGCGGCAGGTCTATCTGCAAATGGCAGAACCCCGTTGGGTGATTTCGATGGGTGCCTGCGCCAGCAGTGGAGGCATTTTTGACTCCTACTCCGTATTGCAGGGTATCGACCAAATCATACCCGTAGATATCTACGTTCCCGGGTGCCCTCCTCGGCCGGAAGGTTTGATTGATGCCATCGTCAAACTTCAGGAACTCGTGCAGACGGAAAGCCTTCGGCGCAGAAACAGCCCGATTTATAAGGAACTGATGGAGAGCTACGGAATAGAATAACCTTGCCCGGCGGCCATTGGAATGCCGGGTATTTTTTTGAAAAAACGTAATGCACTGCAAGTTGCAGTGTGTCGAGAAACAACCCCGAATGGGGAACAGCTATGACAAACGAAATAATCAGGCAGCAACTGACTGAAAAATTCGGAGATGCACTTACCGATTGGGACGAGCACTTCGGTCTGCTCACCTTCAACGCACCCGCCAATCGGAACATCGAAGTGATGCGTTGGCTGTTCGACGAACTGAAGTTCCAATTCATGACCGACCTAACGGCCATCCACTACCCCGACCGCGCCGGCGAAGAGCTTTGCGTGACCTACCTACTGCACAACTTGGTAGCCAACATCAGATTGCGCTTCAAGGTATATGTGCCCATCGGGCACCCCGAAGTGGCCACCGCTACCACCGTGTTTGCTACGGCAGATTGGCTGGAGCGCGAGACCTACGATTTCTTCGGTGTCATATTTGCGGGTCACCCCAATTTGATACGCATCATGAATGTAGACGAAATGGACTACTTCCCGCTCCGCAAGGAATATCCCATGGAAGACCCCACGCGTAGGGACAAAGACGATGCGATGTTCGGACGCTAAGCCGAAGCAACGTTTAGGGAGGTAAACAGGGTGGAATCACCCGAAAAAGAAAAATGGTTTCAAAAAGCGGTTTATGACAGATTTGCAGCACCAACACATCAAACTCTCCGAAGACTCGGTCCAGAAACAGACCACTACCATCAATGTGGGCCCTACACACCCTGCTACCCACGGTGTGTTTCAGAACATTATGGAGATTGACGGTGAACGCGTCATCAAGACCACGCCATCGGTAGGCTACATTCACCGCGCATTTGAGAAAATAGCCGAGCGCAGGCCCTACTACCAAATCACTACACTTACAGACCGGCTCAACTATTGCTCGGCCCCCATCAACAACATGGGGTGGCACATGACGATGGAGAAGCTGCTGAAAATAAACATCCCCAAAAGGGTGCAGTACCTGCGCGTTGTCCTCATGGAATTGGCCCGCATTGCCGACCACCTCATTTGCAACTCGGTGGTTGCGGTAGATGCCGGCGCATTGACTCCATTTACCTATGTGTTTCAGTCGCGCGAGCACATTTACGAGATTTTTGAAGAAATCTGCGGCTCCCGCCTCACTACCAACATTGGCCGGGTAGGCGGTTTTGAGCGCAATTTCACCCCCGCGTCTTTCCAAAAACTCGATACCTTCCTGAAGAACTTCCCGAAGGTGATGAACGAATTTGAGTCGCTGCTGAACCGCAATCGCATATTTGTGGACCGCTGCGTGGGTGCCGGCGCCTTCAGTGCCGAGCGTGCTTTGAGCTATGGCTTTACGGGTCCCAACCTGCGTGCATGCGGGGTAGACTATGATGTGCGTGTGGCGCAACCCTACAGCTCTTACGAAGAATTCGACTTCAACATACCTGTAGGCACTACGGGCGATGTTTATGACCGCTTCATGGTGCGCAACGGCGAAATTTGGGAGAGCCTGAAAATCATCCGTCAAGCTCTCGACAAGATCGCAGAAGTGGAAAAAGCCGACCCCTCGCAAAAGGAAATATTCTATGCACAGGAGGCCGACCACTTTCACCTGCCGCCGAAGGAAGATGTATATACCAAAATGGAAGCGCTCATCTACCATTTTAAAATCATCATGGGCGAGATAGACGCTCCCAAGGGCGAAGTGTACCACTCTGTAGAGGGTGCCAATGGCGAATTGGGCTTCTACCTCATCAGCGATGGTGGACGGATGCCCTACAGGCTGCACTTCCGTCGTCCTTGCTTCATCTATTATCAGGCATTTCCCGAAATCATTGAAGGTGGATTGCTCAGTGATGCGTTGCTTACATTGAGCAGCATCAACGTGATAGCGGGAGAATTGGATGCATAACGCCCACTGAAAACTCATACTGCTGCATGCCGGGAACGGTGGGCAGTGCCAAAAAAATTGATTAGAATACTTTGATTATGGACATTAAGTTCTCGCAGGAAAAACAGAAAGAGGTAGACGAACTCATCTCGCATTATCCCGAAGGGAAGCAGAAGAGCGCACTTATACCGCTGCTCCACATAGCCCAAGACGAGTTTGGAGGCTGGCTCGATGCCCCGGTTATGGATTATGTAGCCGAGTTGTTGAATATTACGCCCATCGAAGTATATGAGGTGGCCACCTTTTATTCCATGTTCAATACCAAGCCTGTGGGCAAATACCTGTTTGAGGTGTGTCGCACCGGGCCCTGTATGCTGAACGGCTCCGACGGCATTATAGACTATATCAAGGAGACATTGGGGATTAAGGAGGGTGAGACTACCGCCGACGGCCTGTTTACGCTGAAGCCTGCCGAATGCTTGGGTGCTTGTGGCTATGCACCCATGATGCAACTGGGCAAGTTCTACAAGGAGCACCTCACGAAGGCAAAAGTGGACGCCATTATTGAAGAATGCAGGCGTAATGCGGGTAAATAAACTCAAACTCACAAACATCATTACATGGCGATAAAGTTATTATTGGCTAACGATAAGGTGGAAGGTATCAGGTATTATGATGCCTACCGTAAAAACGGCGGTTATGAGGCGGCTGAAAAGGCGCTTAAAATGACGCCGGAGGAAATAGTGGAGGAAGTGAAGAAGAGCGGCTTGCGGGGTCGCGGCGGTGCCGGCTTCCCTACGGGCATGAAGTGGAGCTTTTTGGCCAAGCCGGAGGGCGTGCCACGCCACTTGGTGTGCAATGCCGATGAATCGGAGCCCGGTACGTTCAAAGACCGCTACCTTATGGAGTTCCTGCCCCACCTGCTCATCGAAGGGTTGCTCATCAGTAGCTATGCACTGGGCAGTAATGCCACCTACATCTACATTCGCGGCGAATATGCTTGGATACCCGACATCCTGAACCAAGCCATTGCCGAAGCCCGCGCCAACGGCTGGCTCGGCAAAAACATCTTGGGCACCGGTTTCGACTGCGAAATATATGTGCAGCGTGGTGCAGGTGCCTACATCTGCGGGGAAGAAACCGCATTGATTGAATCTCTTGAAGGCAAACGCGGCAATCCGCGCATGAAACCCCCCTTCCCGGCCATTCAAGGGCTGTGGATGCGCCCAACGGTAGTGAACAATGTGGAGACGCTTGCTGCCATCGTGCCCATCATCAACATAGGGGCCGATGCCTACTCCAAAATAGGCGTGGGCCGATCCACCGGCACCAAGTTGATTTCCGCTTGCGGCAACATCAACAAGCCGGGGGTATATGAAATAGACATGACGATATCTGTGGAGGAATTCATCTACAGCGACGAATATTGCGGCGGCATCCCCAACGGCAAACGCCTGAAGGCGTGCATCCCCGGCGGGTCGTCGGTGCCCATAATGCCCAACAACCTGTTGTTCAAAACTGCAAAGGGAGAGACCCGCTACATGAACTACGAAAGCCTCTCCGACGGCGGCTTTGCCACCGGCACCATGATGGGGTCGGGTGGGTTCATCGTGATGGACGAAGACCAATGCGTGGTGCGCCACACCATGACGTTGGCCCGCTTCTACAACCACGAAAGCTGCGGCCAGTGCAGCCCCTGCCGCGAAGGCACCGGCTGGATGTACAAGATATTGAAGAACATAGAGTACGGCAAGGGCAAGATGTCGGACATAGAATTGCTGTGGGACATCCAGAAGAGCATCGACGGCACAACGATTTGTCCGCTGGGCGATGCTGCGGCATGGCCGGTGGCCGCCGCCATCCGTCATTTTAGGGATGAGTTTGAATGGCACATCAAGAATCCGGAAGAATGCCAAACACGGAACTTCGGGCTGGCGCACTATGCCGACCCTAGGCCGGTACCGGCAGCAGTATAGGCAGTAACCATGGGAGCGCACGTCAGGCATATCGAAATCAGCAATTTCAAGTCGTTGCGGCACGTCAGCCTCGACGGCTGCCGGCGTATCAATGTGTTCATAGGTGCCCCCAATTCCGGAAAGAGTGCCATTTTGGAAGCCCTATCGCTGTTATCCTACATCCAACCCGACAACATCCGCCCAATTACGGATTTCTGCCGGATGAAGTTTGGTGGAGAGCTGTTTTTTGAGGGGAATACGGTGAACCACATCAGCATATCAGTTGATGATGTGGTTTTTGCTGATTTATCATTGGTAGGAAATTTATCATTGGAGATGGCGCTGTTGTTTGACCCAAACAATTCTGGTCCAGATTCCGGTCAAAGAGTTTATTTTTCAGAGAAAAATGCAACTGACCACCACCAAATAACACCGACACCAAGTGGTCAACCCGTAGTTAAGAAATATACGTACTCAAATACTGAATCGGGTTTCAGAACTTCACGACTGGAACTAGAGTTTCCATATGGTGGAAACTTGGGTGAAATCATGAGATTTCAGCCTAAATTGAGGGGGGAGGTTGCAAGGTTGTTCGAACAGGAAGGGCTGAAGCTGACGATGGATACGGAAAATGGGTCTTTAAAAGGGTTAAGGATGTTGAAAGATGAATCCTACTATCTCATTCCATTCTACCAAATGGCGGACACCCTACAACGGCTCGTATTCCATAAGGCTGCCATAATGAGCAACCGCAACTCGGTATTGCTGTTTGAGGAGCCGGAGGCACACCTGTATCCCCCCTACATGGGAGTATTTACCGGAGATTTGCTCTATAACCGGGAATTAAACAACCAATACTTTATTTCGACACACAGTGAATTGATATTGAATGGTTTGATGGACGAAGGCCGGCCTGAAATGTCGGTATTTTTGGTTGCATTAAAGGACGGGGCAACGGTAGTGAAAAGGTTGGATGATCAACAATTGGAAGATGTGTATACGCACGGAGTGGATTTGTTTTTTAACATCGAAAGCTATCTGGACTAATGCCTGTGAATCCACTCTGTTTCATACCCGAATGCTACTTCGACACCGTATTGGTGAAGAAGATTTTGCAATTGAAAAATGTGAATCACCAGAAGGGTTGCGCAAACGTTGCCAAAACCATGGAAAAGCAGGTTGACTTTGCTGTGGGAATCATAGATGGCGACAAAAAGCAGTTGGATTACTTGAAGAATTTTTCTGTTGTTTACGAGGCCGGGAATTTGAAGTTATATCGACATAACGACAGTCAAGTGCCGAAATTCTTCATTCAAGTGTGTCCGGCGCTTGAACAGTGGATGCTCAAGATTTATGAAGAGGGTGCGGCAGATTTGAAAGCATTGGGAATACCCGAGACTATAGACGGGTTGAAAAAGATTACCAAGCATTCTCCTGTAAAAGAGGAAGATGCCTCGAAGTTGTGCAAACCTTTATTGGCCGATGCCTGTGCAGAAACCCAATCGATAAAGACACTCAAGCATTGGTTATCCCATTTTCACGAGCACGGCCGAAATGCCGATCTCCCCACCCTAAAAACTATTTCCGATTAATAACTATTTGGTTAATAATTTTGACAACCGATTATGAAAGTTACGATAGACAACATCACGATAGACGTAGAGCCGGGAACGACCATACTCAATGCCGCCAGGAAAATTGGTGGCGATGTGGCCCCGCCGGCAATGTGCTACTACTCCAAGCTGAAAGACAGCGGGGGTAAGTGCAGGACGTGTCTGGTGGAAGTGACTAAGGGTTCGGAAAAAGACCCCAGGCCCATGCCCAAGCTGGTGGCCAGTTGCCGAACCACCATTATGGACGGCATGGAGGTGCGCAACTTCACATCGCCCAAGGTGCTCGAAGCCCGCAAGGCAGTGGTGGAGTTCCTGCTGATCAACCACCCGCTCGATTGCCCGGTGTGCGACCAGGCGGGCGAATGCCACCTGCAAGACCTAAGCTATGAGCATGGGTCGGAAAAAACACGCTATGAATTTCCCCGCCGCACTTTCGAGAAGGAAGACTTGGGGCCTTACATACAGCTACATATGACGCGCTGCATCTTGTGCTACCGCTGCGTGTTTGCCGCCAACCAACTGACAGGCAAGCGCGAACACGGCGTACTGGAGCGTGGCGACCATGCCGAAATCAGCACGTTGCTCGGCAAGTCGCTGGATAATGAGTTTATAGGCAATGTGATTGACGTGTGCCCCGTAGGCGCACTTACAGACAAGACGTTCCGCTTCAAAAACCGGGTGTGGTTCACCAAGCCGGTTGATGCGCACCGCGATTGCCCCACATGCAGCGGCAAGGTGCGGCTGTGGATGCGCGGAGAAGAAGTGTTCCGCGTAACGGCCCGGAAAGACGAGTGGGGAGAGGTGGAAGAATGGATATGCAACGATTGCCGCTTCCACAAGAAGGAATCCAAGGATTGGGTGATTGAAGGCCCGGCGCACATTGCACGCACCAGCGTCATTTCGCAAGGGCACTATTCGGGCAATGTGGGCACCACGCAGCAGACGGTCCTTATCGACAAGGTGGTGGGCCGCAAACCCAAGTACATGCTCGACATCCACAGCATCAGCGATGTGAACCGCAAGAATGTGGATTTGTCGAAAATAGAAGGGCCTGCCCATTCCGACGATTTCAATGTGAAGTAGGGCGGGGGAAATGCCGGTTTTTTCGAAAACAGGAGATTATTATTGTATTGAATATTGCATTAAACAAGGTCGCTCGGCGGCGAGAATTCTTTAAAACCGAGCTATAAAATTATTGGTAACTAAACTACTTTTGTACCATTATGCTGTTACAACAAATAGATGCAGCGTTCTTCATCGAGAAAGCCATCATGATTTTGGTGGTCGTTTTGGGCTCTCTGGGAATTGCGATGTATGCAACATGGGCAGAACGTAAGGTGTCTGCCGTGATGCAGGATCGCATTGGCCCCAATCGTGCAGGGCCATTTGGATTGCTGCAGCCCATTGCCGATGGGGTGAAACTTTTCTTCAAGGAAGAAATCACGCCTACAGGGTCCACCAAATTCATATTCCTGCTCGGCCCAAGTTTGGCCATGCTTACAGCCTGCATGACGGGAGCCGTGGTGCCTTGGGGCCCCGATTACACAACGGCTTCGGGCTATGTGCTTCATTTTCAGGTTGCCGACATCAACATAGGCATCCTTTTCGTGTTTGGTGTAGTGAGTTTGGGTGTGTATGGGGTGATGCTGGGTGGTTGGGCTTCCAACAACAAGTTTTCCCTCCTCAGTAGTATCCGTGCCGCATCTCAAGCCATTTCCTATGAATTGGCCATGGGGCTCAGCCTGATTGCTTTGCTGATGTTGAGCGGCTCCCTCAGCCTCCGCGACATCGTAGGTCAGCAACATGGCTTTTGGGAAAACGGCTGGTTTTCCTGGAACGTGTTCAAGCAGCCCCTCGGTGTCATCATCTTCTTCACCTGCGCCCTTGCCGAGCTCAACCGTACCCCCTTCGACCTACCCGAGTGCGACAGTGAGTTGAACATGGGCTACCACCAGGAATACTCGTCCATGAAATTGGGCTTCTACCTGTTTGCCGAATACATCAACATGTTCATCAGCTCTTCCATCATGGTCACGCTGTTCTTCGGCGGCTACAATTTCCCCTTTATGGATGCCGTGCAAGGCATGGTGCCCGGGCTGCTGTTTTCGTTGATTTGCGTAATGGTATTGCTCGGAAAAGTGATACTCATGATATTGTTGATCATGGCGTTGCGCTGGACCTTGCCAAGGTTTCGCTACGACCAGCTCATGAAGTTGGGCTGGAAATCGATGATACCGCTGGCATTGGTGAATATGCTCATTACGGGTGCGGTGATGCTTTTCCTTTACGGCAAGTAAACCGAATTCCGGATTTGGCTCCACACATTGTGGGGTCACCATAAATTTAAAAACGACTACTGAATAGATATAAGGCAATGGAAAAACTTACCAAAAAGTCGGTACCCGTAAACCGCAGTCCGCTGACACTGTCGGAGCGCATGTACCTGCCTTCCGTGGTCAAGGGGTTGTCAATCACCCTGAGTCACGTATTCAAGAAGAGTGCGACCATTAGTTATCCCGAAGAAAAGCGGCCTTTCAGCCCGGTTTTCCGAGGATTGCACATCTTGAACCGCGACGAAGAAGGAAGGGAGCGTTGCACGGCCTGCGGCCTTTGCGCCTTGGCCTGCCCCGCGGAAGCCATCACCATGGAGGCCGCCGAAAGGAAGACCGGGGAAGAAAACCTGTATCGCGAAGAAAAGTATGCCGCACGTTACGAAATCAACATGTTGCGTTGCATCTTCTGCGGCTATTGCGAGGAAGCCTGTCCCAAAGACGCGGTGTACCTCTCCGAAACAGTGATGCCACCCAACTTCACCCGCGACAGCTTCATCTACAAAAAGCAGGACATGCTGATTCCCAACAAAAACAACCAGAAATAGCATGGATATATACGATATTTTGTTTTGGATTTTGTCCGTCATCGCCGTAGGCTGTGCGTTGGGTGTGGTCATCAGCCGCAACCCCATCAACAGCGTACTGTTTCTGATTCTTACATTTTTCGCCATATCGGGGCACTATATTTTGATGAACGCCCAGTTTTTGGCCATCGTGAACATCATTGTTTATGCGGGAGCCATCATGGTATTGTTCCTGTTCGTCATCATGTTGATGAACCTGAATGCCGATGGAGAGCCCCAGAAGGGCCACTTGGTGCAGTTTGCCGGGGCACTGTCCGGTGGGGTGTTGTTCTTGGTACTGCTTGCTGCCACTAAAACCGCCGCTGCCGACCTCGTACCGAAAACGGCGACGGATATCGGTTTGATTTCGAACTTGGGTAAGGTGTTGTTTACGCAATATGTATTGCCGTTCGAAATCAGCAGTGTGCTGTTTCTCAGTGCCATGATTGGCGCCATTGTGATTGGTAAAAAGGAATCGGCCGAAGCTGCCGCATAAGCGGTAACTGGCAATAAGAAGAAATAAACCGATTCCCGCGCCATGCGGGGTCACCAAAAAACGGCCGCTTGCGGCAAGATATTATGAACGTTACATCTACAGATTACCTCGTGTTGAGCCTGCTGCTGTTTTCCATCGGCGTGATGGGAACGCTCATGCGCAGGAACGCCATCATCATTTTCATGTGTATAGAATTGATGCTGAATTCCGTCAACCTACTGTTGGTGTCCTTCTCCAAAATGTATGGCGACATCAACGCGCAGTTGTTCGTGTTCTTCATCATGGTGGTGGCCGCTGCCGAGGTAACCGTTGGGTTGGCGGTAATCGTGATGATGTATCGAAAAGTGCATTCTGTGGACATCAACATTTTGAACCGCCTAAAACATTGATTTGGATACCCGGTACCGCAATAATGGGCAATCCAAGCATAGCGAACCGGCGATAACGAACCCCAATATTCAAACTCACTAAATTTCGGACACTTTATGTCTAATTATATTTACCTCATTCCTATGTTTCCGCTGATTGGGTTCCTGATCAACGGCATTTTTTGGAAGTCGATGCCCAAATCGTTGGGCGGCATCATAGGCAGTGCGGCTGTTTTGGCCTCGTTCGTTGTGGCGTTGATGGTGTTTTTCGAAGTCCGCACACCCGAGTTCCATGACAAGACCGTCGTATTGTTCGATTTCATCAGCTCCGGCAAACTGCTTGTTCCCTTCGCGTTCCGCGTAGATGCGCTGTCTGCGCTTTTCCTCCTCATCATTACCGGCATCGGTTTCCTGATACACGTCTACTCCACCTCCTACATGCACGACGATGCGGGGTCGGTGAAGTATTTCTCGTACCTCAACCTGTTCGTATTCTTCATGTTGCTGCTGGTTTTGGGTGCCAACTACCTCATCATGTTCATTGGTTGGGAAGGCGTGGGGCTGTGCTCCTACCTGCTTATAGGTTTTTGGTTCAAGAATAGGTCTTATACCGATGCCGGCAAGAAAGCCTTCATCATGAACCGCATCGGCGATTTGGGTTTCTTGGTGGGTATGCTGCTGATATTCATCAACTTCGGCACCCTGTCCTACACCGAGTTTTTCGGGCAGTTGCAGCCGGGTCATGCCACCCTCTCCCCCAACACTTACAACTGGATTGCCATATGCCTGTTCATAGGTGCAACGGGTAAGAGTGCTCAAATTCCGCTCTACACTTGGTTGCCTGATGCTATGGCGGGCCCCACGCCGGTATCGGCACTCATCCATGCCGCAACCATGGTTACCGCAGGTATCTATATGATTGCGCGCAGCTATGCCCTTTATGACCTGGCTCCGCTTGCCTTGCAGATTGTTGCAGTCATCGGGCTTGCTACCGCCCTGTTTGCCGCGACCATCGCCATCAAGCAATACGACATCAAGAAAGTATTGGCCTACAGTACCGTGAGTCAGTTGGGTTTCATGTTCTTGGCATTGGGCACGGGCTCCTATACCACGGCCGTGTTCCACGTCATGACGCATGCGTTCTTCAAAGCCCTGTTGTTCTTAGGCTCCGGTAGCGTAATACATGCGATGGGTGGGGAGCAGGACATTCGGAAAATGGGTGGACTGGGCAAGAAGATGAGGGTGACACAGTATACCTTCCTCATTGGCTGTCTGGCCATATCGGGAATTCCGGGTCTATCGGGCTTCTTCTCTAAAGATGAAATTTTGGCGCACGCATTTGCCAAGAACCCCATGTTCTACGCCTTCGGCATACTGGCAGCCATGATGACCGCATTCTACATGTTCCGCCTGTATTTCCTCACCTTCACGGGCAGCTTCCGCGGCACCGAGGAGCAGGCGCACCACTTGCACGAAAGTCCGGCGGCAATGACCCTGCCGTTGGTAGTGTTGGCCATTCTCTCCATCGTGGGTGGATATGTGGGTTTGCCTGAAGTGATGAGCGAGCACAATGCCATTGCCGAATACCTCAGCCCCGCCGTCGTCAACTTCGGCGACTTCAAACTTGCGGGAGGCACAGAATGGATGCTCATGGGTGTGTCGGTAGTGGTATCCGTCATCATGATAGTGGTGGCTTGGTCGGTGAACAAGAAACCATCGTTTGTTGCCAATACAGGCTTGGCCAAAGTATTGGAAAACAAGTGGTATGTTGACGAATTGTATGATGCCGTCATCGTGAAGCCCCTTCGGGCGGTCTCCGAATTTGCCGACCGTATCATTGAGCGCATGGGCATTGATGGCGTGGTGAACGGCGTGGGCAAGACCGTGCGTTGGGGTGGAGACCGCATCAGGCTGCTGCAAACCGGGCAGGTGGGTTTCTACATCTTCGTAATGGTAGTGGGCATGATTGCCTTGTTTTCATTGAGTGTTTTTTTGGTTAGATAATATAGCCGTAGGGCCGGGCATAAAACGGCTGAATTAAATCAAACGGAATAAGATATGTTGTTGTTACTGCTGATACTCATTCCCATTATCGCGGGGATTCTTTCCTTCACCGTGAAGGGGCCCGGAGCGCGCACGGTGGCGCTGGGCGGTGCGCTGGCTTCGCTAGCCGTGGCTGTGCCCGCTACCCTGAATTCGGGCGCGGGGCCCTTGAGCTACGACCAAGCCTGGATACCGATGCTCGGCACCCGGTTCAGTCTGTATGGCGACGGTATGAGCACCATGCTTTGTCTGCTGGTGTCCATCGTGTTCTCCGTTGTACTCATCGTGAACAACAATAAATCCCTCGACCGTCCCAATGCCTTTTACGGCTTCATAATGCTGTCGCAAGCGGGCCTCATGGGCGTGTTTCTCGCTTATGATGCTTTGTTGTTCTATTTCTTTTGGGAATTGGCGCTCATACCGGTCTACTTCCTGTGCTCCTACTGGGGTGGCGAGAAACGCATTACTGCCACTTTCAAGTTCTTCGTGTATACGTTTGTGGGCAGCTTGATGATGCTGGCCGGCCTCATATACCTCTCCATGCAGACCGCAGGTGTTAACAGCTATGCATGGCCCGACATCGTTCGCGCCGGCGCATCGCTCTCTCCCGATAAGCAACAGTGGGTGTTCTGGTTGATGTTTATCGCGTTCGCCATCAAGATGCCGATATTCCCCTTCCACACGTGGCAGCCCGACGCTTACGAGCAGTCGCCCACTCCGGTGACCATCATCCTGAGTGCGCTCATGGTGAAGATGGGGCTTTATGCCGTGCTCCGCTGGCTGTTGCCGGTAGTGCCCGCCGGGGTAGACTATTGGTCGCACTTCGTTGTCATTTTGTCCGTCATCGGTATCGTCTATGCTTCATGTCTCGCCATCGTGCAGACCGATATGAAGCGTCTGGTAGCTTACTCATCCATAGCGCATATGGGTCTGATGAGTGCCGTGGCCTTCTCGCATAGCGTCATCGGTACACACGGCATCATGTTGCAGATGTTCAACCACGGCATCACCATTACCGGCATGTGGCTCATTATTGGCATGGTGGAGCAACGTTGGGGCACCCGCAATATGACCAAGCTGGGGGGGATGGCCACAGTGGCTCCCCGCATGGCTATCGCATTCGTCATCATCTCGCTGGCCAGTGTGGCATTGCCGCTTACCAATGGCTTTGTGGGTGAATTCATGATGTTCGCCGGCCTCTTCGGCAGTGCCGACAATGGCATGATGCTCATGGTGATTGCCGGCTTGGGCGTCATTCTGGGCGCGGTCTACACGCTGAACATGATACAGAATACCGCCTACGGCGAAGCGGCCGAAGGCATAAAGGTTGCCGATCTCAGTTTGAATGAATATGTCGGCATTGCGGTCATTGTGGGCATCATCCTCATCTTGGGCGTATACCCCAAGCCACTGTTGGATTTGACCGCAAGCGTGGCAGGAGCCATCGCCAAATAAAACGGCAACAAGCCAATGAAGCCGCCCGGTGGGCGGCAAAGCATAATAGAGTAAAAGGGTTTTAATAAAAGAAATTGTATGAAGGGACTTATAGCGTCTACTGTTTTCGGGATAGTGATGATGTTTGCCGGGTTGGGCTCGGCGACCAAAAAGAGCATAGGGCTGCTGGCCGTCGTGCTTTTTGCCGCACTCACGGCCATCGGCGTCTGGGATGTGGTAGCTGCCCCTACCGATGCGCCTGTACTGATGTTCAACAACATGCTGCGCATCGAGAACTACTCGCTCTGGTTCAACATGCTCATGACCGGCTGTTCCCTTTTGTACGTCATCCTGATGCATAAGGATATTGCCAAAGTAGGCTCCCACTCTTCCGAATACTTCGCGCTCATTTTCTTCACCCTCTGCGGCCTCTACCTGCTGTCCACCTACAACAACCTGTTGATGTTGTTCCTCGGTATCGAAATCCTCTCCATTCCCCAATACATCTTGGCCGGCAGCGACAAGCAGAACCTGAAGAGCAGCGAAGCCGCCCTCAAGTACTTCCTCATGGGGTCGTTCTCCACGGGTGTGCTGCTGATGGGTATCGCGTTGCTGTTTGGTGCCGCCAAGTCGTTCTACATCATGGACATGGTGAGTGTGCTCCACACCGAATCGCTGAACCCGATGGCTATGGCCGGCATGGTGTTCATCATGATAGCCCTTTCCTTCAAAGTATCGGCCGCCCCCATGCACATGTGGACGCCCGATGTGTATGACGGCTCGCCTACACCGTTTACCGCCTACATGGCCACCATTGCCAAGGCGGCGGCCTTCTTCGCATTCCTGCGCCTGTTTCACGTCTCCTTCAACAACCTCAGCAACCATTGGACCATGCTGCTGGCCTGCATCACCGCCCTCACCCTGCTGATAGGCAACCTAACGGCAGTGTTCCAGCAAAGCGTGAAGCGCATGTTGGCCTACTCGTCCATTGCGCAAGCCGGCTTCATGCTGTTTGCCGTGCTGTCGGTGAATGCGGTGGCTTGGCAAGGCATTGTGATATATGCCGTGGCCTACTCCATAGCTACCATCGGCCTGTTTGCCATCCTCGTGAAGCTGAAGGACTATACCTATGACGGGTTCAACGGCCTTGCCAAGAAAGAGCCCGTACTGGCGTTTGCAGCATCCATCTGTATTTTCTCACTTGCCGGCATCCCCCTCACCGGTGGGTTCATGGCAAAATACTATGTGCTGGTAGCCGTAGTGCAGCAAGGCCAACTCATGTGGCTCGTCATCTTCGCATTGCTGATGGCAGCAGTGAGCATCTATTACTACTTTAGGGTCATCATAGCCATGTACTTCAAGGCCGGCAACCCCGAACTCGTCGCGCCCATCACCCTCGGCGACAAAGTAGCCCTCCTCTTTACCTGCGCCCTCATACTCCTGATAGGGGTTGCTCCGCAGTTGTTTTTGAATGTGTGAAATGGAAGATAATGGCTTACTTATATTTTTCCTTATAATTCTTGTAGGAGTTTGCATATTGCTATATATCAAACTCGAAAAAGGAAAGAAACTAAGGGATACTATAGGCAAAGAGAATGCAAAACTCATTGC
>CAIVHI010000309.1 GCA_903905685.1 uncultured Bacteroidota bacterium
TCTCAGGCTGCTGGTCTTACTCTCGAATACCGCTTCCATCAACTTCTCTTTGGAGCCGAAATAGTAGGAAATCATGGCTACATTGATGCCGGCTTCCGTCGCAATGTCGCGAACAGATGTCCCATCGAACCCCTTTTTCGAAAAGAGTCGCTCGGCCGTTTCGATGATTGCTACCTGTTTTTCGTTGTAATCCATAGTCGCCAAAAATGGAATTCCGTGCCCGGCCCCGCGAACTTTCGAGACCAACAACGCGGCAAAATTAAACGACCGTTTAAAACTAAACAAACGTTTAATTGAATTTTGGCAAAGTTTTTCGTTATCGGGCTATAGATGCAGGGCAAGGACCTCGGGGACGTACCGCCGCGGCGAAGCCCGCTTGATGTTGAAAACACGCATTCCCAAAACAGCTAAGGCTATCGAATTAATTTTAACTTTGGGCTTTTATTCCTCGCGGTCTGCCATGAAGATAAAGTCGTTCCTCGCAAAGCCTTATGCGTCCGTCATTTACTCGAGGATTTGCAAAAACATGGCAACCGCCGTGCCCGACCAAGAAGAAGTGCTGCAAATGCTCCTGCGGGAGGGTAGGAAAACGCTTTTTGGAAAAGACCATGGCCTGAATAACGTGAAGACCTATGCGGCTTTCCGCGAGGCCGTGCCGCTGCGCGACTATGAAGGATTCCGCCCATACATAGAGCGAATCAAGAATGGGGAACTGAATGTATTGTGGAAGGGGAAACCCATCTATTTCGCGAAAACATCGGGTACCACCAGCGGAGTGAAATACATACCTATCACAGCCGAGTCCATCACTTTCCACATCAATGGTGCCCGAGACGCGTTGCTCTGCTACATGGCCTCAACCGGAAAAACAGACTTTGCCGATGGGAAGATGATCTTCCTTTCGGGCTCCCCCACCCTTGACCGTGTGGGCGGAATACCAACCGGTAGGCTGAGCGGCATTGTGAACCACTTTGTGCCCCGCTACCTGCGCAGCAACCAATTGCCATCTTACGAAACCAACTGTATAGAAGATTGGGAAACCAAGCTTGACAAGATAGTAGGTGAAACATTCGATGAGAATATGACCCTCATTAGCGGCATTCCTCCTTGGATGCAGATGTATTTCGACCGGCTGACTGAAAAATCTGGGAAGACTATTAAGGAACTGTTCCCTGAACTCCAAGTGATTGTGCACGGCGGGGTCAATTTCGAGCCGTATCGCAACAAGTTGCTCAAGAGCATTGGCGGACAGGTAGACCTCATTGAGACGTTCCCGGCATCCGAGGGCTTTTTCGCGTTTCAAGATTCCCAATCGGCCGAGGGTTTACTCCTCAATACGAATGCCGGCATATTCTATGAGTTTGTACCAGCCGACGAAATGTCGCTGCCGAACCCAACCAGGTTATCATTGGGCGAGGTCAAACTTGGTGTCAATTACGCACTTATCGTATCTACCAATGCCGGCTTGTGGGGCTACAATATTGGGGACACCATAAAATTTGTGAGCCTCAACCCCTACCGCTTGGTGGTTACGGGCCGCATCAGCCATTTCATTTCTGCATTTGGCGAGCATGTCATTGGCGAAGAAGTAGATTATGCTATCAACCGGGCGGCGGACAAATTCAAATTGCAGATTACCGAATTTACCGTAGCACCCGCAATTGCCGTTACCGACGGCCTTCCCTATCACGAATGGTTTGTGGAATTTGACGGCGACCCCTCCGACCTCAGCGGCTTTGCTGCGGAAACCGATGCGGCACTGCGCGAAAAAAACATTTATTACGACGACCTCATCTCTGGCAACATCCTTCGCCCATTGGTCATTAGGCCAATGCGCAAAAACACGTTTATTGAGTATATGAAATCGAAAGGCAAGCTGGGAGGCCAAAACAAAGTGCCCCGACTGGGCAACAATAGGGCGATTGCCGACGAACTGGCCGCCTGGCGAATAGCCTGATTCGTTGTAAGTGTTACTCCCATTCCTGTTACCACTTTGACAGATTGCCGTTAATCGGTATTTTTGTAAACGGGCGCGATGTGTGCTTGGGTTTGATATGGATTTTAAGACAGTCAGGAACGGAGGGTTGGCCTTTGTGCGGTGGTACAAAGCGGTGTTGCCGGGCCCGATGTGGTTGCCGGGAGATAACGCCGGCGCGCATAGAGGTGGCAACCACCCTCGGGGGTTTCGTTCAGCACTGGCTTGCCTCCTCTTATGTTGCGTCACACCGGGGTTTGCCCAAATCAACGACACCTTCCGACTATATTTCGACCTGAATGTACCCACGTTGAACCCCACTACAGACAAGCGACTCAATCTCCTGATTTACAACAACAAAATCATCGATGGCTCGGGTGTCATGATTGTGGGATATGCCGACTATTTGGGCACCGAAAAACATAACATGGAGCTGTCCAAACAACGCTCCGAAAATGTGAAGAGCTTTTTGGTGAACCACGGAGTGGCAGCATCCGACATCAAGTTGTGCATCGGTAAAGGACAAGTGACCCGAAAAGTGGCCCGTGATAAAGACGGTTACCCAACCGACCGGAGGGTGGACATTGTAGTGAGCCATTCCCCATCCAAGACGGCGAAGCCGGGCACATCCGGAGATGCCGCAAAGAAAGACGTGCCGAAACCAAAACGCGACACACCTATCGTCATTAGGAAGGTGAATGTGTCCGACATTTCCCAAATTGCGACCCTCAAGCCGGGTTCTACCATTGTTTTGAACAATGTCTACTTCCCGGCAGACCGCCACTTCATCAAGCCGGAATCTTTTCCGGCATTGGAGAAGCTTTATAATGCATTGGTAGACGATCCTACCCTCAAAATCAGTATTGAAGGGCATGTGTGCTGCATCAACGATGCGCCCGATGCGTTCGATATCGATACCGGCGAACCCATCCTTTCGGTAAATCGCGCAAAGGCTATTTACGATTATCTGGTAAAGAAAGGTATAGACGAATCACGCCTATCTTTTGAAGGATTCGGAAAGACCCGCCCCGTGGTTCAGTTTGAACGTACCGAGGAAGATGCCGAGAAAAACCGCCGTGTTGAAGTGCGCATCGTGGAAAACAAATAATCCTGCAACCCCAGCCTTATATTTGATACTTCCTCATAATCTCCTGCGGCACCGGCAAGCCCAACTCTTTCATATGTTTGGCAAGTAAGACGAGGCGGTTGGTCTGATTGGTATTCAAATAAAGCACCAGCAGGTTGTTGTCGGCTTCCGCACCCTCCTTCGTGGTTTCGGGTTCTGTTTTCAGAAAATCCAGCAGGTGATCTATCGCGGCCGCCGGGTCGTTCTTTTCTACCCCAATTCTGGCAAGGTAGAAATCGCACTTATGGAAATTCGAAATGCGCTTTTCGGCAAGCAAATACTGCTCTGCCCGGAGTATAGAGTCTTTCTTATTGGTGTTGATCAACATTTCGGCATAATAGAAGTTGATGTACTTTTCGTTAGGGTTGAGCTTGTAAGCCGCCCTAATCAACGCACACCGGCGATCGACGTTGTCTTCATACTCCGACATGTGCATAATCGCGAAAGCGGAGTGGGGAGAGGTTTCGGACGCCTGTTTCCAAAATGAGGCGGGGTCAGTGAAATTGCTTTCATGGTTAAAGGTGGTAATGGCCAATAGTGCAGAAA
>CAIVHI010000310.1 GCA_903905685.1 uncultured Bacteroidota bacterium
CCAAGTTTGAATAGGCATTGATGTAGCCGGGATTGATGGTGATGGATTTTTGGAAATACTTGATGGCTTCGTCATACTTCTTTGTATTCAGGTAAATCGCTCCCAAGTTGTTGACGGCATTCGGGTCGTTGGGACTCAAGTCGAGAACCTTTTTGAAATTTACTGCAGCGGAGTCCCAATTTTGCAGGTAATAATAGGCCATACCCAACTCTTGGCGGGCATCTACATTGGCAAAGTTGAGTGCAAGTGTCATACGGAAATTGTAGATGGCCGAGTCGTATTTCTTAAGTTGCATGTAGGCGCGCGCCATATTGAAATAGGCATAGACGTAGCTTGGGTCCAAAGCTACCGTTTTTCGAAACAAGGCGATGGCTTCGGGATACCGTGCCAATGTGAGGTAGACGCTGCCCAAGTTGTTGTTGCCCGTTACATGGTTGGGGTTGATAGACAAAGCTTTTTTGTCGTGAATTTCGGCCGAGTCATACTTTCCTTCCCTATAGAACACCCGCCCTATCTCCGCATTGGCTTCGGTATAGTCGGGATATATGGCCAGCGACTTGCGCAGGTGCAAAATGCTTTCATTGTCTATTTCGTGCTTCTTCACGGTGTCGGGCTCACTGTCGTAGCGTCCTTCGGCCATTGCGGTTCCCAAGTAGTAATTCAGGCGGCTGTCTTCCGGCGACTTTTCAACATCGGCCTTGTAGAGTTCGTAGTTGCTCTTCCAGTCGAAATTGCGCATAAAGGTGATGCCCAAAAAGATGACGCAAACGGGTATCAATACGGCGAGGGGTTTGCCGGTTTTCAGCATTTCGACACGGTCGCCGAGCTTGCCAAATACGAAATCATCCAATGCCACGCCAGCCATAAGGCATGTGCCTGCCGATGCGAAGAACGTGAATCGCTCAGCCATCTCGGCGCCCATTAAGAAAGGGAAATTGGAAAATAGCGAAATCGTTGCCAAGAAGAACAAGATGGCGAAGGTGTAAGGGTTGGTTTTGTCGGCCCTAAACCGGCGCACCGCGTAATAAACCATGCCTCCATAAATGGCAAATGTTGCGAGCACACGCACATCTATAAGGTCTACAAACGGTATTTTGTTGAAAGAGTAATTGGCGATGAGGGGGTAGGGGACGAACATCATTCGTAGGTATTGACCCATAATGAGGACCTCTGTCGCAAATTTTTCCACCCCGTTTTTTGCCCCGCTCAAGGCATTGTCAATAAACTCAACGGGTACTTTCTGGTTGGCGTTATACTTGGCCAAGACTGCGGCCCGTATGGCCAGATAAACGCCGGCTACTACTAATGAGCCCACCGTTATGGCAACCGCCCGCTTGGTATCGTCTTTACGCACCACGAAGAATAGGAAGGGGATGACCGCCAAGAACGTCAGCACCGTTTCTTTGGAAAGGAATGACAAGAATAACGTAAGGCAACCTAGCGCCAAATGTTGTGGCGTGGCTTGCTTCATGTATTTCATGAACAGGTTGAGCGATACGATTGCAAATAAGAAGCATAACAGTTCATCGCTACTTTTGATGTTGGATACTACTTCGGTATGTATAGGATGCAGGGCAAATATCAGTGTAGCGGTGAAGGCGGCCACCAATCGCCGGGCACCCAGCAGGTTTCGCAGGAACACGAACCAAGCATACAGGCACAACAGGTAAAACACCAAATTCATAATGTGCCCCACCACGGCATTCGCCCCAAAAAATTGGTATTCCACAGCAAAAACCGCCAAAGAAAACGGACGGTACAAGTCGTTGGGAATGATGAGGTAGCCGCGCATGTGCGGGGTGGAGAAGATGTCGGCCAGGGCGCTCATGC
>CAIVHI010000311.1 GCA_903905685.1 uncultured Bacteroidota bacterium
AGCTCGGCGGTGCTCATGGCACCGGCAAGCGATATGAGCATTTTGCCGCCATCCTGCAAATGGGCTTCGTAGCCTTTGGCAGCATCTACCAACGCGGCAGCATTGAAGTGGCGGTAATGGTGTAGGATGAATTCTGAAATTGGACCCTTATTCATTGTCGTTTATTTTAAATGTATGTTGATGCGCCCACGGTTAAACGGGGAAGCAGGCAAAAGTAGTGCCTGCTTCCAATTGATGTTGCCGGGACAGCGAAAAATTTATGCTACTGCCTCTTCTTTTGCGATGTTCTTCTTAACCCACTCTGTAGTGATTGATTTCGGGCGTTCGATAGGGAAGCCCAATGCGCGATCCCAGCACAAACTTGCCAACACGCCAAGAGCGCGCGACACGCCGAACATTACCGTATAGAAATCTTCTTCTACCAAGCCATAATGCTTCAGCAATGCACCGCTGTGCGCGTCCACATTGGGCCATGGGTTTTTGATTTTCCCCGTATTTTCCAAAATCGTTGGAGCAACTTCATAAATGTTCCAAACGGTTTGGATCATCTTGCTTTCAGGGCAATGGCGCTTTGCAAATTCCATTTGTGCAACAAAGCGCGGGTCGGTTTTACGCAGCACCGCATGGCCGTAGCCCGGTACCACTTTACCTTCAAGCAATGTCTTTTTGATGTACTCGGCTATTTGCTCTTTGTTGGGGGCATCGGTATCCAATTCTTTGCACATCTCCTCTATCCAACGAACCACCTCTTGGTTGGCCAACCCGTGGAGTGGGCCAGCCAGACCGGTCATACCGGCTGCAAACGAAAGGTAGGGGTCACTGAGTGCCGAACCTACCAAGTGGGTGGCGTGAGCCGAAACGTTTCCGCCTTCATGGTCGGCATGGATAGTCAAATAAAGACGCATCAATTCCTTAAAGCCTTCATCTTCAAATCCGAGCATGTGGGCAAAATTGCCAGCCCAATCGAGCATGCCATCGGGTTGAATGTGGTCGCCGTTGCGATACTTCCTTCTATATATATAGGCTGCAACGCGAGGTAGGCGTGCAATCAATGTCATCGTGTCTTCATATACATAAGACCAGTATTCTTTCTTGCTGATGCCGTCGTTGTAGGCCTTTGCAAATTTCGATTCGGTTTGCAAAGCAACAATGGCCGCAGTGAACTGCGTCATGGGGTGGGCCGATATAGGGAATGCCTCAATAACCGAAAACACATAATTGGGAACATGAGACCGGCGTGCCCAAACGGCGGAGATATGCTCAACATCGTTTTGTGTAGGCAGATCACCTATCAACATCAAATGGAACAAACCTTCGGGCAGGGGTTCATTGCCGGTTTCAGCTTTAGGGAGTTTTTCCCGAAGTTCGGGAATGGAATAGCCGCGAAAGCGGATGCCTTCGTTGGCATCAAGCAATGACGTTTCGGTAACGAGTCCCGTAATGCCGCGCATGCCCTGATACACTTGGGCAAGCAAAACGTCTTCTACTTTACGGTTCCCGTATTTTTCGATAATCGCTTTGATTTCCTTCCCGTGAACGTCGGACTTCTCTTTAAATAAATCTTTTAGGTAACCCATAAATATGCTGGTTTGGCAGTTTAGATTGTCTTGATGACAAAGGTAATGCAAGAAACGGTTTGTTGTATAAGGTAATAGTTAATTCATGCCTAATATATCTTGTTGTTCATAACTTGTGTATACCTTTACTTCGAGGGGGCCGAATTAAGGCTTGTTTAAGCCAGAAAATGGCCTTTGGCTGAGCTCGAAACCCGACGCGAGAGGCTAAAGTTGCCGGATTTAACCTTGGAACTGCGGTATAATTACCGATTAGTACTTAAATTGCAGCACCTGAAAAGAAAAAATGGCCGCAACACGAAGAAAATCAGTCTATATCGATTTTTTCAAACCCTTCTTCGATTTTATCATTGCACTGGTAATGTTTTCAATTGCTTCTCCCATTTTCTGCCTACTTGTCATCCTACTGGCAATTGCCAATAGCGGCAAGCCGTTTTTTTTCCAGCCACGGCCCGGAAAGGACGAGCGGATTTTCAAGCTCATCAAGTTCAAGACCATGACCGACGCAAAAGATGCGGCGGGCAACTTGCTTCCCGATGCCGCGAGGCTCACAAGGATAGGTAATTTCGTGCGGCGTTCGTCGTTGGACGAATTGCCGCAGTTGCTAAACGTACTTTTAGGCCAAATGAGCCTCGTTGGTCCCAGACCTTTGTTGGTGGAGTATTTGCCGCTTTACAGTGAGGAGCAGCGCAAGCGCCACTTCGTGAAACCGGGCATTACGGGCTGGGCGCAAATAAATGGGAGGAACACGTTGAGTTGGGAAAAGAAATTTGAATACGACGTGTACTACGTGGAGCATGCAAGTGTGGTTCTGGACTTCAAAATCCTGTTACTGACCCTTAAAAAGGTCGTGAAATCCGATGGTATCAACTCGGCAACTTCTGCTACAATGGAGAAATTTACGGGCAACTTAAACAAGAAAAACGGCAATTCATGATTCTATATGGGGCAAGTGGCCATGGAAAGGTGATCCTCGATATCCTCGAGAATATGGGCGGAGAGGACATTGAGGTATGGGACGACCGGCCCGGTATGGATTTCTGCGGTTATCCCCTGTCATTGCCCCATCTCGACCGAATGGGTGACGGACAAAAGGTGATTATTTCGATTGGTGTGAATAAAATCCGCAAAAAAGTAGTTGACAAACTTAATAATTCAACTACTTTTGGCAATGCTATCCATCCAAGGGCTATCGTATCGACGCGGTCGCGACTTGATGTTGGAACGGTTGTTATGGGAGGAGCCGTGATTAATCCGGATGTAATAATTGGGAAGCACTGTATCATAAATACATGTGCCTCTATTGACCATGATTGCAAGCTTGAGGATTTTGTCCATGTGTCTCCTAATGCTACATTGAGCGGCAACGTTTCGGTTGGCGAGGGTACACACATCGGTTCAGGTGCTGCAATCATTCAAGGCATTAAAATCGGTAAATGGTGTTCTGTGGGTGCAGGCGCCGTCGTTATTAGGGATATTCCGGATTTCGCGACCGCGGTGGGTAATCCGTCCCGGATTATTAAGTTAAAACAGCATTTTGATGAAGTCTAAGATATGGTTGTCGCCTCCCCACATGGGTGGCACCGAAGACAAGTTTGTTCGCGAAGCATTTGAAACCAATTGGATTGCTCCTCTTGGTCCGAATGTGAATGGATTTGAAAACGACATTGCGGAGTATTTGGGTCATGGCACCCATGCTGCCGTCCTCATTTCGGGAACGGCCGCCATCCACCTGGGCCTCATCCTTTTAGGGGTTGGCGATGGCGATGAAGTGATGTGTCAGTCTATGACTTTTTCGGCCTCGGCAAACGCCATTCGGTATGTGAACGCTGTTCCGGTTTTCGTTGATTCCGAGACGGATACGTGGAATATGTGTCCCATTTTGCTGGAAGAGGCCATCAATTCCCGGCTTGCAGCCGGCAAGAAGCCAAAGGCCATTTTGCCGGTGCATCTTTATGGTATGCCGGCAAAAATTGAGGAAATCGTAGCCATTGGCACCAAATACGGCATCCCGGTTATTGAAGACGCTGCCGAAAGCTTGGGCTCAACCGTCAACGGTAGGTCATGTGGCACCTTCGGCAAGTTCGGAGTCCTATCTTTCAATGGCAATAAAATCATCACTACTTCCGGTGGCGGAGCATTGGTTTCCCAGGATGTGGAAATGGTCAACAAGGCGCGCTTCCTTGCATCTCAAGCCCGCGATGAAGCTCCGCATTATCAGCACTCCCAAGTTGGCTACAATTACCGGCTTAGTAACCTTTGTGCAGGGGTAGGTAGGGGACAGATGGAGGTTTTGCCGCTAAGGTTGGAAGCCCGCAGAGCAAATTTCGATTTCTACGTTGCCCATTTGGGGACGCTTCCGGGAATCACCTTCCTTCATGAGCCTCAAGGTTACTTGAGCAATCGTTGGTTGACCACAATGATGGTTAATCCGGAAATAGCGGGTTGCAATCGGGAAACGTTGAGGTTGGCATTTGAAAAGGAAAACATCGAATCGCGTCCGGTATGGAAACCCATGCACCGTCAACCCGTTTTCGAGTCCTTCCCGGCCTATACAAACGGGGTTTCAGACAAGCTTTTTCAAGATGGGCTATGCCTGCCGTCAGGGTCGAGCCTATCCAAGATTGATTTGGAGAGGATTTGCAACGTCGTGTTTGAGGTGATGGGCAAATAGTTGAATTCCAATCCGTTAAAAGACGGATTCTATTTCGAAATTCCTTCCGTTCATGACGAAGGTCTCACCTGATTTCTTGCCATTGAGTTTTTCGCCCGCAGGAGATGATGGGGATACGGCAAAATAGGTGGTACCGTCAACCTTCAATTGGCCTGCGCCAATAGATATGAAGTAGTAGCCGAAGTTTGTTTTCACCAAAGACCCGAGTTGGGCCGTGTTGAATTTTTGGGTCGGGTTAATCCTGTCCAACAGTTCTTTTTGCTTCGACAATTCATTCATCCGGGTCACATTGAGTTCAATTTCCTGCTGGTGGATTCCTGTTCCCGACTCAAATTTGTCTCCCGCGCTATCGTTGGTCTCATCGTTTGCAGCTTCTACGGCTTCATCGATGAGCTTCTTGATTTCAGCCGCTTTAGTCGAGATATGGGAGAGGCAAAGACTATATAATTGTTCTTTTATTTTCATACTTGCTGGCGTCCGATTACGGCATTTTTTAAAAAAGTGGGCAAAATTAAGCTAATTAGTCCAATTCATGTTTCCTACAGTAGACGTATCCACTAAAAATGTGCGCTTTTTCTTCATAAGGGTCTCCGGTTTACGTCTAAAACAGTAGCTTTGCAACCTCAAATTTGCTAAAGCAGTATGATGAAGAATATATTTTTACTTGTTTGCTTGATAGTTGTGGGCTTTTCGGGCCGCGCCCAATACGATGGTCAACGCCGTAACGAAAGGGAACGGGAATGGGCTGATGACGAGAAAAACGTGCTGTCTGTTTTTTCGGAAGCGGGAGACCAATTTTTCCTGATATTGAATGGTGTAAACCAAAATTCCACACCTCGCTCTTTCGTAAGGGTTGAGGGCTTGCCGAAATCTGAAAACGACATTCAAATCTTGTTTACAGATGGTCGTACCGCCGATATCCGGAAGCACGTTACCGTAATGAACCCGGTGGACCGCAAGCCTGTGAATCTTTCAATGAAGATTGTTAGGATGCCCGATGGCGATGCGCGATTGAAGTTCAACATGTGCGTGCCGCGAGAATTTGGCTACCGCCCACGTCAAGGAGAATTTGTAATGAACTATGGCATGGAAGGTCAACAAAATGGTGGGGGTCAATATCAATCGCAAGGTGGCCAATACCAACAACAGGGTGGGGGATACGATGATGGCGGACAGTACAAACAAACCGTTACTGTAACACAAACCACGGTTGCCACGCCTCCGCCACCTCCGCCTCCGCCACCTGCACCTACTGCCATGGATCCCCAAACTTTCCAAGCGGCCAAGCAGACCATAGCCGGAGCGTCCTTCGACGATACCAAAATGTCTACCGCCAGAACCATTGCATCTTCCAACTATTTCACGACCGACCAAGTCATTGAGCTCTGTAACCTATTTTCCTTTGATGACAGCAAACTCAATTTCGCGAAGTTCGCTTACAACCGGACGGTAGACAATAACATGTATTTCCGTGTGAACGACGTGTTTAGTTTCGATGCAAGTAAGAAGGCATTGAACGATTTTGTGGCGGGAAAGCACTAACCGGCCTAACTTTGCCCCCAATATCTTTGTAGTGATCAGTATTGGGAAGATTTCGGAATGGTGTAGTTGCACGGCGGTACTCGCTCATCCCGACTATGGCATTGAGCATCTGAGCATTGACAGCCGACATATCGAGTACCCGGTATCAACGTTGTTTTTCGCAATTTCCAGCAAGTCTCGGGATGGGCACAATTTCATTGGTAACGCCTACGCGGCAGGTGTCAGGAATTTCGTCGTTTCCAAGTTGCCCGAAATCGTCGAGTTTCCCGGCTCCAATTTTCTCTTGGCAGGCGATACCGTAGTGGCGCTACAGGACATCGCCACTGGGCATCGTCAACAATTCACTTTGCCCATAGTAGGCATAACGGGCAGCAATGGGAAGACGATAGTTAAGGAGTGGCTGTTCCAAATGCTGGGACGCGACTACAATATTACGCGCAGCCCAGGTAGTTATAATTCCCAAATAGGTGTGCCACTCTCCATATGGCAGCTTAACGAGAGTAGCGAAATCGGCATCTTCGAGGCCGGTATTTCGCAGCCCGGCGAAATGGCGCGGCTGCAAAAGGTCATTCAGCCAACCATAGGTGTCTTTACCAATATAGGCGATGCCCATAATGAGGGTTTTGAGAGATTGGAAAGCAAGATTGAAGAAAAACTGCAACTGTTTAGTGGTTGTGGGGCCTTGATTTTGAATCGAGATAATCAGGTGTTGATGGAAACAACTGCCCGCTATTTTGCAGGGAAGCTGAAGCCACAATTGTTTACCTGGTCATTTAACGCCAATGCCGATGTGGTTCTGCGCGTAGCGGCTTATAGCGATGGTGGAACAAGCTTTACTGCAAGTTATGGTACGACCCAATTTGATTTTCGGATTCCGTTCTCAGATGCCGCTTCAATAGAAAATGCCGCAACTTGCCTCTGTGTCCTCCTCTATCTCGATATCGCAATTCCGAAAATCGTAGCTGCAATGGCGGGCCTGTTACCCGTTTCCATGAGGTTGGAAATGGTAAGTGGAATAAACGATTCCACAATCATCAATGACGCCTACAACTTCGATATACAGTCGCTCAAAATCGCACTTGACTATTTGGATACCATTTCAGGAGACCATGCCGCGACGTTGATACTGTCTGACGTGCCGAATCCCGGAATGGTTCCTCGCGATACCTACAACGATATTGCCAATCTGCTTCAACGTCACAAAGTGGCTAGACTGATAGCCATAGGTCCCGAATTAACCCAGTTTCGCGAAACATTTTCGTCCACCCTGCGAACATCCGCAATATTCTTTGACTCTACAGCAGCATTCTTGGAGGCGTTTCAAGAAGACATGTTCCATAGGGATGTGGTCTTGCTGAAGGGTGCAAGGAAATTCGCATTCGAAAGGATTGCCGCGCTTTTGCAGCAGAAGGTGCACCAAACCGTAATGCGGATCAGCTTGAGCGCGCTCAAGCATAACTTGGCAGTCTATAGGTCTACGCTGGAAAGCGGCGTGAAGATAATGGCCATGGTAAAGGCCTTTGCCTATGGGGCGGGAAGTCTGGAAATTGCCTTGATGTTGCAAAATGCCGGAGTGGATTATCTCACGGTTGCTTATACCGATGAAGGTGTTGCCCTTCGAAAAGCAGGGATTCGCATGCCGATTATGGTGATGAGCCCCGATATTTCATCGTTCGAACGGATGGTTTCTTGGAAACTCGAACCCGAAATTTACAATTTCCGCTCGCTCCACGCATTTGCAAAAACTGCCAACCTTTTGGGTGTGGATGCCTACCCGATACATATTAAATTGGATACCGGTATGCATAGGCTAGGTTTCGAGCCCGGGGATTTGGCTCAATTGGTTGCCTATTTGAACCCGTTGTCTGTCATTAAAGTGGCGAGCATTTTTAGCCACCTTGCCGCGGGCGACGACCGGGGGCACGAAGCATTTACCCGCCTGCAGGCCGAGCGGTTTCATACTATGTCAACCTTTTTAGGCAACGGCCTGAGCTATTCGCCCTCGCGGCACCTCTGCAACTCGGCGGGCATTGCGGGCTATCCGGCGTTGCACTTCGATATGGTGAGGCTCGGCCTTGGCCTCTACGGCATAGACGGCACCGGCACGCTATCGGCCAAGCTCCAAAACGTGAGTACCTTGACCACTGTAATAGCCCAAATAAGGACGGTGGCAAGGGGCGAAACCGTAGGCTACGGAAACAACAATCCGTTGGAACGGGATACCGTGATAGCAACGGTCTGCATTGGCTATGCAGATGGTTATTTGAGAAGATTCGGGAATGGCAGGGCATTTATGCTCGTTCATGGCAAGCCCGCATATACGGTGGGGTCTATATGTATGGACATGTGTATGCTGGACCTCGGCGAAATACCCGAAGCCCGCGAAGGAGATGAAGTAACCGTTTTTGGTGTGCGGCCCACCATTGCCGATTTGGCTGCGGTCGCCGAGACCATTCCCTACGAAGTCATGACGGGAATCTCCCAACGCGTGAAACGCATCTACACAGAAGAATAGTGATTATAGCGGATGCAGTAGTGCAATGCCCCATCGGCATGAAAATTCCTGATTTGTTAACACCTGCAGGCAGTCGGCCCCATTAGTATTTTACATTCCGATTAATTACCTTCGCCCAAATTTCTAAATCATGAATTTACACGAATATCAGGCAAAGGCATTACTCAAACGTTACAATGTCCCTACCCAGGAAGGTATTGCGGTAGACAAAGTGGACGATGCCTTAAATGCATATAGGCAAATTTCTGCCGATACCGGCTCGAAGTTTGTTGTTGTCAAGGCCCAAATTCATGCGGGCGGACGTGGTAAGGGTCGTTTGAAAGAAGTGCCCGAGCAAAGCGGTGTAGCTGTCGTAAAGAGTGCAGAAGACGTAGAACGCGTTGCCGGCAACATTTTGGGACATACACTCGTGACCATCCAAACCGGTCCGGCAGGTAAGAAGGTCAATAAGATTCTCATAGCCCAAGATATGTATTACGACGGCCCATCTGAGCGGAAGGAATTTTACCTCTCCATTCTGTTGGATCGCGCCAAAAAGCAAAACGTAATTATGTACAGTACCGAGGGTGGTATGGATATTGAAGAAGTAGCCCACCACACTCCCGAAAAAATATTTAAGGAGTGGGTTCACCCCGGAATGCCTCTGCAAGCCTTCCAAGCCCGGAAAATCGCCTTCAACTTTGGGCTTTCCGGTACTGCGTTCAAAAACATGGTGAAATTCGTAACCAATCTATACAACGCTTATGTAGGTCTTGATTGCTCGATGCTGGAAATCAACCCCTTATTCAAATCAGCCGACGACAAGATTATTGCGGTCGATTGCAAGATGAATCTGGACGACAGCGCGTTGATGCGCCACCCCGACCTTGCCGACATGCGCGACAAGAGCGAAGAAGACCCTACAGAAGTTGAAGCAGGCGAATTCAACCTCAATTACGTAAAGTTGGATGGCAATGTGGGCTGCATGGTAAACGGTGCAGGCTTGGCTATGGCTACTATGGATATGATTAAGCTGGCCGGTGGCGAGCCCGCCAATTTCCTCGACGTAGGTGGTTCGGCAAATGCGCAAACCGTTGAAGCCGGTTTCCGCATCATCATGAAAGACCCCAATGTAAAGGCAATCCTCATCAATATCTTCGGTGGCATCGTTCGTTGCGACCGCGTTGCGGCAGGTGTTATCGAGGCCTACAACAAATTGGGTAACATCAACATCCCCATCATTGTGCGCCTGCAAGGCACCAACGCCGAGGCTGCAAAAGAGCTCATCGTAAATTCGGGATTGAAAGTACAGTCTGCGATTTTGTTGAGCGAAGCAGCCCAATTGGTACAGGATGCCGTGAATGCCAACTAAGTGAATCTTACCATATATTTTTGGGGTCGGAAAACCGTTTGGTTCTTCCGACCCTTTTCTTTTTCCCTACAGCCACGGCTCCAACCTTGGTTCGCCTTGTAGGTGTGCCACCTTTGTTCTACAGCCTTGCCTATTGTGCCACAGTCAATTTTAGGCATTTTTTGACGTTTAAACGGCTAATTTTGATGTTTTCCAAGTTGTTGTAATTGATAAAAAACTACTCATGCGGCTGTGTTGCCTAATTACGTTACTCTCCTTGACCGCATTGTTTGCGGGTTGCAGCACCGGTGGTCATAAGTTCGTCATCATAGGCAACATTACAGGCATGCCCATGCAATCCATCTTGCTGGAACAATTGGGTGCCAACGACATCATCTCCGTCATCGATTCCACCCAGTCTGATAAAGACGGCCATTTCGAATTTACTGAAATGACTCCCGAACCGGGCTTGTTCAGGCTACATTTCAAATCGCACAAATTCGTCTTGCTTTCAATCGACCATGAAAACGTAAAAGTCATTGCAGACTGGAGCAACATTGAAAAATACAACACAACGGGCTCCCCGGCATCCGAGAACTTGAAACAGCTTATTGTGGCCTATCGAGACCAAATGCGGGACTTCCACACCATGAGCATTGTGCTCGACACCCTCAAGGCAAAGGGTAGCGACAGTATGCTTGCAGTGGCACGGAAAGATATGGAAGACATGAACCAAAAGTTTACGAGGTTCATTGAGAATTATGCCGATACCACCCAGTATCTTCCCAATGCGGTTTTCGCAGCACGTATCCTCAATCCGAGCAGCGAAATCGTCTTCCTAGACCAATTTTCCCAGCGCATTTCCCAGAAGTACAAAAATAGCAGGATGGCGAAGGACTTCGCCGAATATTACTTGAAAGTGAGTTCGAAGCCAGTTAAACAAGCAACGGTTAGGGCTGATGTCTCCGTTGGGCAGCTCGCGCCCGACGTTGACCTCCCGAATGTGGAGGGAGACAAAATTGCCCTTGCGACGTTGCGCGGAAAGTATGTATTGATTGATTTTTGGGCGTCCTTTTGTCCTCCCTGTCGAGAAGAAAATCCAAACATAGTGGCCGTCTATAAAAAATATCATCCCAAAAACTTTGACATTTACGGCATTTCCTTGGACGACAACAAGACGGATTGGTATAAAGCCGTAAAAGAAGACAAATTGGAATGGCCGCAGGTTTGCGACCTCAAACGTTGGGAGTCGCCGGTTGCAAAACTTTATGGCGTTGAAGCCATACCCACCAATTTCTTGATAGACCCCACGGGCCACATCGTTGCCCGAGACCTACGTGGCGATAGGCTGGAGGCGTTTTTGAAAACGGTATTGAAATAGTCTTTAAGGTTAGGCCGCAAATTTCAAAAGCTTGTGCATTGTGTGGTCGTTTGGTTATTTGCTGCCC
>CAIVHI010000312.1 GCA_903905685.1 uncultured Bacteroidota bacterium
GCCAAGGCGGAAGAAGCCTTCAAGAAGGCGGTAAAGGCCGACCCCGAGAATGCCGAATTCAATTTCAACTTAGGTACGTTGTACTTCAACCAAGGCACCGACAACAACGACTACATGGCGGCCATCTCAGGAAATTCGGATGCGGATCTAAAAAAATTTGAAGATCTGAAAAACAAAAGGGACGACTACTACTCCAAGGCGCAACCGTTTTTGGAAAAGTCGTATGCCGTGTTGTCTTCCAAGGAAAATAACCTGAAAGGCGAAAACAAAGCCATTTACAAAAACACCTTGTACTGCCTGTCCCAAGTTTATGCCTCGCAAAACAAGGCCGAGAAAGCCAAGGAATTGAAGGGAAAGTACGATTCCATGCCCTAATATTCAAGTTGAAGGATTTTCGATATGGGTAGCCTGTTATACCCCTATCGAAAATTTTTCTTTGCGGGCGAAATGCATGTACCTACATTTGTCTTATGAAATTGGAAGATGCCATACGGACCACCAAGTTTACGGACGAGCGGCACAAGGCGACTTTGAATTTGCTCTACACGGCCTATTGGCTTAAGAACCAATTCAGTAGGGTCATGAAGGGGCAGGGGCTCACGATGGAGCAATTCAACGTGATGCGCATCCTGAGAGGCAAGGCACCGCAACCCATGTGCGTAAAAGATATTTCGTCGCGGATGATTGAAAAAAATTCCAACGTGCCGCGTATCGTAGACAAATTGGTGGTCAAAGGCTTGGTAGCCCGAAATACATCTCCTCAAGACAAACGGGAAACCCTTATCGAGCTCACCGAAAAAGGCTTAAAAAACTTGGTTAGAGCGTCTCAGATTACCGAACGGCTATCGGAAGATATCTTGGATTTGAATGATTCGGACGCTGCGGTTCTTAATTCCATTCTCGAAAAAATGCGAAAAACAGACTAATTCATAATTTAAAAACCACACAAAATGGAAACAGTAAATTGGGCATTAGATGCCGCACACTCCGAACTGCAATTCAAGGTCAGGCACCTGATGATTAGCAACGTGACAGGCAGCTTCAACAAATTTGAGGCTACTGTGTCTACAGAAGATGAAGATTTTTCAACTGCGAAAATCCACTTCTCTGCCGATGTCGATTCCATCAACACGGCAAACGAACAACGCGACGGTCACCTGAAATCTGCTGATTTCTTCGATGCCGCGAATCACCCGAAGATTACCTTCGAAAGTACCGGCCTTAACAAGGTGTCTGATGAAGACTACAAGCTTCACGGCAACTTGACCATGCACGGCACCACACACCCCATTGTATTGGGTGTGACTTATGGAGGTATGGCCAAAGACCCTTGGGGCAATCTCCGGTCAGGCTTCAGCTTGGAAGGCAAGTTGAACCGCAAGGACTTCGGCTTGGTATACAATGCGCCCTTGGAAACCGGCGGCGTGGTGCTCAGCGAAGAAGTAAAAATTAGCGCGAACATTGAGTTCGTAAAGAGCTAATTGAGCAGGGTTGAATGCCCCTAAGCTTACTCGGAGCAACCGTTTGCGGCTCATTTGCCTCCAAACGGTTGCTCTGCTTTAGCCAACAACATAAGGTCAGCAAGTACAATCGCGGTTACGGCCTCAATCACTACCGGCACCCGCAATGCAATGCACAAATCATGGCGGCCCTTTACCTCCAATGGGGCCACACTATCCAACTCGTGGTTCCAAGTCTGTTGGGTTTTGGGCGTGCTCGATGTTGGCTTTACTGCAACTCGAAAGCGGATGTCATTGCCATTGGTGAGGCCGCCATTGATGCCACCGGCATTGTTGGTTGCCGTTTTGCCCGTTTTCGAAACGAACACGTCGTTGTGCTCACTTCCCTTCATGCCCGCAGCAGCAAATCCTGCACCAAATTCAATACCCTTGATGGCAGGGACGGAAAATACCGCATGGCTGATCAAGGACTCTACCGAATTGAAGAAGGGCGCGCCCCACCCTACAGGCACCCCCGTTACAACGCATTCCACTATGCCGCCTATGCTGTCTTGATTCTGTAAGGCATCAGCAATTGCTGCGTCAATGTCGGCATTACCACCTGCTTCAACCAATGTAGCCGTGATGCAAAGGTTGGGCAACATTTTTTTTGCCACTACTCCGGCAGCAACAAGCCCCAAAGTAAGGCGGCCCGAAAAATGGCCACCACCGCGGTGGTCGTTGAAGCCTCCGAATTTGCTGCCGGCAACTAAGTCGGCATGCCCGGGCCTTGGAGAGTTTTTGAGGAATTCATAGTCGGTGGA
>CAIVHI010000313.1 GCA_903905685.1 uncultured Bacteroidota bacterium
ATGACGCTGTCGGGTGGATACGACCCCTATTCCATCACTGGAGCATTGCTCGGTAATTCAAATGTCTACAACTCTTTTTGCGGGCCATGGTGCGACATGGACTATGCCGACTACGGTGGCACGTGTACCTATTCCATTGACGGTACTGCACCCAATCGGAAATTCGTCGTGACGTTCTGTACCTGCTACATGTTTGATGGTGCCCTTTGTCCAGGTGAGTATACCACTACTCAAATGATTCTATATGAGACATCGAACATTTGTGAAGCACACATTGGGCACAAGACCATTTGCTCGGCTTGGAACGGTGGTTATGCGATCTGCGGGGTCCAAAACGCCTCCGGTACTGCAGCCACGGCTGCACCTGGGCGGGATTATCCATCAACCTGGACTGGGACCGACGAAGCCTGGAGGTTTACCCCAGCGGGTGGAGGTACTTCTTACACGTGCACCTCAATCCCTTATGCCCCTATTCCCTATGCTTCATCTACAATTTACTGGTATAACGCCACAACCGGCGCATACATTGGTACCGGCTCTACAATAACGGTTACGCCATCTGTTACCACAACTTACCGCGCTTGTGCGCTGGGTTGCGGCGATACCTCTTCAGGTTATATCACGTTGACTGCAGTAGGTACGGGCTCCACAGCGGGTGTTCCCCACATTAGGGCCATTACCGGCACCAATCCTCCCGGTTGCTCTACAACGGGTGGTACCATCACCCTCTACGGCATTACTCCCCATCAGGTTGATACCGTGTTTGAAACCATTGGCGGCGTTGCTGTACCTATTTTCATCGACTCCACCGGGGCGGATAGCATGATGAACTTTACCGGTTTGGGGGACGGTACTTATACGTTCTTTGTAAAAGTTGCCGGTTGTCCATCCAATACGGTCACTATAACACTATCGTCGACGACGCTAACGATATCGGCAGAGAATTTTACCAATCCCAGTTTGTGCGGCAAGTGCGATGGTACCATCAAGCTACACGGCCTATGGCCCGGATATGCTGCAACCGTTTCTTACCTGATGGATGGCACCGCCATGACCTATACAGGAACAGTGGCGCCCGACAGTACGATTACCCTGACCGGACTTTGTGCACGATACCCGGTGAGTAACTACACGGGTATATCGGTAGCCATAGGCGGATGTACCGCAACGGGTACGCCCCTTACCCTTACCAGCCCCACTATCAATGATATTGGTCAAAGCCCCAGTAAATGTGGGATGAATGACGGATTCATCAAAATATTCAACCTCCCGGCCGATTCATTGGTGACCGTGACCTACACCGGTGCCGGCGGTTCTCCGTGGCACGTCACCGTTGCGGCTAGCGATACCGTTTCACTGATGAACCTTTATGGTGGCACGTTCACGGGGATAACTGCAGCGGTGAACATCACGAATTGCCCCGCCCCTACATTGACCCTTACTCCACCCCCCATCAGTGGCTTTGGTGTGAGTCCAACCCTTTGTGGCAAAGCAGACGGTTACATCAAACTCTATTCGGTTGCCGCAGACAGTGTGTTCTCTGTTTCCTATACACTCACCGGCACTACCACGCAGAATATCACGGCTGATGCCAACGACACCATTACCATACCCAACCTCTATGGAGGAAACTATACCGGTATTTCTGCATCCATACTTGGCTCCAATTGTACGGTTGCTCCAATTACCCTGACGAATCCTCCTATTTCAGCCTCGTTGATCAATCCTACCATCTGCGGCAAGAACGACGGCAGCATCATGTTGTTCGATTTGCCTGCCGATTCTTCCTTTACCGTAACCTTTTCTGGGCCGGGTGCCGGTTCAGGGTCGGTATTGACGTCATCGGCTACCGACACACTAACCATACCTGCGCTTATTGCCGGCACATTCGGTTACACTGCCATTACGGCCTCCAACCATGGCGCACATTGTATAGTTGCAGGCCCGGTAACGCTGACGGACCCTGCGGTTACCGCAAGTTTCGATACATCTATCGTTCTAGGTTGCCGTGGCGACATGGTTAAAGTAACGACTACATCCAGCCCGTCAGGCTTCACGAATATCTGGAGCTTCGGCGATGGCGGTTCGGTTACTACAACAGCGACTACTGCAAGCCACACCTACAATGATTACCCTTCCTATACAGGTTCTTACACCGTCAAATTGGTTTACCATACTTTCGGCCCCGGTTGTTATGATTCTGTTTCAATTCCAGTTAACTTCAATCACCCTATTGCTGCGGTGATGACACCGGTGATAGATACCGTCTGCCTTAACCCACTAACGTCAATCAACTTTACCGGATCTACGTCCGTAGGCACGGGATTGCAGTACAACTGGAGTTTTGGAGACGGTACGTTCTCGACGTTCAACAATCCCGTTAAGACTTATACGCTCAGTGGAACGTTCCAAACTACGCTCACCGTTACGGACATCGTGGGTTGCGATTCTACGGTAAACGGTTCAATAGACGTCATCAAGCTTAAGATAGCTACCGTTACCCACGATACAACGGTTTGTCTGGAATCGCCATTGGAACTCATAGCGCATCCCGATGTTTTTGGCATCGCGAATTGCACCTATGCGTGGTCGCCCACAAGTAATTTGGTAGGCAATGCCAACGATACCATCACCTACTTTATGGCAGTTGGCGACTATACCTACACGATAACTGCAACATCGCCCGCACCCTACAACTGCCAAGCCACCGATGTTGAAGTCATACACTCCAAACCACCATTGGTCTTGACCAATTTGACCTCCAGTCAAACCATTACTTATGGCCAGAGTGTGCAACTGAATGTAGACGGGGCTGATTACTACTATTGGTATCCTACCACGGGTGGGCTCAGCAATCCCAACATCAACAATCCGGTAGCAACACCGTTGGATTCCACAACTTTCGTTGTAGCCGCTATGAATACCTACGGATGTAAGGATACGGGCTATGTGACCATTGTTGTAAACAACCCAAGTCCGGTATTCATCCCCTCAGGTTTCACGCCAAACAATGACGGATTGAACGATGTGTTCCGTGTGACCAACTTGAAATCGCAAAAATTGGTTGATTTCAGGGTGTTCAACCGTTGGGGTGTTCAGGTATTCCAAACATCGAATGCCGAACAAGGTTGGGATGGTACCTACATGGGTATTCCACAGGATATCGGTACTTACAACTATGTAATCATTGTTGCGCCTGCTGTTGGCGTTGCCAACAAGGAGTACACAGGCACTGTTACGCTAATTAGGTAATTGCATATTTATATAGGAGTAAAGAGTGTTTGGAGAATGACCGCGGCTTATACCGCACTCATTTTTCAAACACTTTTTATTTGCCGCCAAACGCCTTTAAAGATGTTTTGGCAATTTGGTAACGTGGCGACGATCCATGCCTAGATGTATTTCTGCTCTTGTTATGGCAAATCGTACTACTTTTACATGGTGAACAAAGGTCTATAGCGGTGCGCGCCTTATAGTTTTTTTTCAAGAATGTGGCAGGCTGTTGGCTAAAAGGCAAAAAGACTAAAAATGAATCAGGATAATAATTATGTCGGTATCATGGCCGGTGGAATAGGCAGCAGGTTTTGGCCGGAGAGCCGTACCGGCCACCCCAAACAGTTTTTAGATCTATTGGGCACCGGGAAATCGTTGATACAGTGGACCTATCAACGGTTCAAGAACATTTGTCCGCAGCGCAATATCTATTTCATCATCAATGAAGCCTATGTTGGCACGTTGAAAAAGCAGATTCCCGAGTTGGAAGATGCCAACATCATAAGCGAACCTTCCAGGAAAAATACCGCGGCCTGTGCCGCATATTTTGCCCATAAATTGGTGACCATCAATCCTGATGCCAATATCATCTTATCGCCGGCCGACCACCTCATCATGGACGAGGCCACATTTGAACACACTTGTAAGGAGGCATTGGAGTTCGTGTCTAAGAATAGGGCATTGCTCACGTTAGGCATAAAGCCCACGCGCCCCGATACGGGCTACGGTTATATTCAATATGAGACGGACATGTTGTTGGATGGCGCCTATAAGGTGAAAACCTTCACCGAGAAGCCCACATTGGAGTTGGCCCGCACGTTCCTGAAAAGTGGAGATTTCCTTTGGAATGCCGGCATTTTCGTGTGGAACGTGAATACGGTGTTGGAGGCATTGGCGCAGTTCCTTCCCGAAATGAACGATGTCTTTGCAAATGCAAAAGACGCCTACAATACGCCGGAAGAATCGAGGGCCATAGCCAAGCTGTATCCGCAGTGTACCAATATTTCCATAGACTACGGTATCATGGAAAAAGCAAGGAACGTGTATGTCATTCCATCCAATTTCGGCTGGTGCGACTTGGGAACTTGGGAGTCGGCATATGAAAATTGCGAAAAGGACTACTTGGGCAATGCCGTAATGGGCAACAATGTGATGGTGATAGATGCCACAGACTGCATGATAAAAGCCCCTGCCGAGAAATTGGTATTGGTTCAAGGATTGGAACAATTCATAGTTGTAGATACGGAAGACGTATTGTTGATATGCGAGCGGAGGCACGAGCAACAGATCAAGGAATATGTAGCGGAGGTGAAACGGAACAAAGGGGACAAGTTTTTGTAATTGATTTATGCCGACTATAACACCCAAACACAGCGCGGCCCCCACCACCATTTTTACGGTGATGAGTGCGCTTGCCGGTCAACACAATGCCATCAACCTGTCGCAAGGTTTTCCCGATTTTCCGCTCGATGAGCGGTTGTCGGGCTTGCTGCAAGAGGCGGCGGCGACCGGTTGGAACCAATATTCCCCGATGGCCGGGCTTCCGGCATTGCGGAGCGCCGTAGCCGCAGATTTTACGAAGCGCTATGACGTAGGAGTGGATGCCGATACGGAAGTAACGATAACCCCCGGAGCTACCTATGCCATTTATACGGCCTTCACGGCCATTTTGCAGGCGGGAGATGAAGTAATCGTTTTGGAGCCGGCCTATGACAGCTACTTGCCGAATATCCAGATGAATGGAGGACGCGTAGTTCCTGTTGCCCTTACGGCACCCGATTTCGGGGTGGATTGGAACAAGGTGAAGGCGGCCATGTCGGCCAAAACCAAGGCCATTATCATTAATACCCCCCACAATCCTACCGGAGCGGTGTGGGCTCGTGAAGACTGGGATACGCTGGCCGAGGTAGTGCGGGATACCGACTGCTTCGTTCTGTCGGATGAAGTGTATGAGCAACTGATTTTTGATGGCAAGCGACATTACAGCGTTTTGGAGCACCCCGAGCTCAGGGAGCGCAGCTTTGCGCTTTATTCGTTTGGCAAAGTGTTCAACAATACCGGTTGGAAAATCGGTTTTTGCATTGCGCCCCCCGCGCTGACGGATGCTTTTAGGAAGATTCACCAATTTGCCGCCTTTTGTGTCAATACTCCCGCGCAATATGCGTTGGCGGCATATATGTCGGCTGGAATACCCAATAACGTGGGTGCTTTGATGGAGGGGAAAAGGAATTTTTTCTTGAATCTGCTTCAGGAATTGCCGTTCACCGTTCATAAGCCTGCCGGAGGCAGTTATTTTCAATTGGTGGGATATGAACAAATAAGCGACATGCCCGATTTGGATTTTGCCAAATGGCTCACCATCAACCACGGGGTGGCTACCATACCCATCAGCGCATTCTACCACAATGGGCACGACGACAAACTCATTCGGTTTTGTTTTGCCAAAAAAGAGGCGACCCTGCTTGCTGCGTCCGAGAAATTGCGGTCGTTGTAGAAAACGGGCTACCCGATGCAGGGCGATAGGGACAATTAGTAATTGGGAGTTGAAAAAACGGGGGGCTCGAACTTCGAAACCTGAAGGGCGGCCACCAAGTTTTGAATACCTTATTTAAAATAGTTATCTTGCAACGTCGAACAGACAATATTAAAAATATGGCCAAACGTTTTCAGTCAGTTTTAGCCGCAATAGCGGTATCTGTAGCACTGGTTACCGGCTGCTCGAAAAATTCGAGTTCAGACAATCCGCTGCCGTCAACCTATAATGCGTCAATCGTTATCGGAAGCGACAACCACATCATCACTGCTATCGACCCTGTAACCGGGTTGAAGAATTGGAGCTACAATTGCGCAGCCCCTATCGTGGCATCGCCATTGATATACAACGAGATGATCTATGTGGGTACCTCAGGTGCCCCGTTCTGCGATACGCTCTATAAAATCAATGTGCAAACCGGTGCGTTGGTCAAGAGGATTGCCTTCTCGGGCGTTTCCTATGGCATTGTTGCCACCCCAACGGCCAATGCCAATTTGATTTACTTGGCTTGCACCAACAATACGCTTTATGCCATAGATACCGGAACCTACACCATCAAGTGGTCTTATACCACCGGCGGACCCATAAAGTCATCGCCCGTTGTTTTCAATGGCTATGTGTACTTTGGTTGCGACGATGGCACGATTTATGGCATCGACCAGACACTTGGCCCATCGGGCACGTCCAATTGGAGTTGGAATCCGGTTGCTGCAGGTATCCATACCTATCCGGTTGTTTGGCAATCTTCTGCGGCAATTGGCAGCACCCGCACTTCGGGTTGGAACGATACCCCCGTACTCTGCATAGGCGGTAGCGACAGCTTGGTATATTGTTTCCAGTTGGTTGGGGGCACTACGGGCAATCTTTTCAAATGGACTTACAAAACCGCAGGGCAAGTCATGAGCTCTCCCACCATCTATGGTGGTGCTTGCGTGGTAGGCAGTTACGATGATACCGTGCACTGTATCGACCTGATTTCTGGGGCAGCCCGCTGGAAGTTTCCTACACACAGCCAAATATATTCATCGCCTTATGCCATCAATAACGTAATTTACATAGGCAGCAACGACTATAATCTATATGCCATCAATTTCACCAACGGGCAAATGCGTTGGTCGTTCAGCACCGCAGGCCTCATAAAATCGAGTCCTGTTGCATTTGGTACCAATATTTATGTGGGTAGCTACGATAAGTGGTTTTATGCCGTAGACTCCACGTCGGGCCAGTTGAAGTGGAAGTTTTTGATCAACAATAACATCGAATGCTCTCCCGCCGTAGACAACAACGTTGGAGGCTTCGGGGTGAACAGTTCTCAAAGCGGCCGTCAAAATTAGTAATGGTCGGAGGTTAGACCAACAAATGGAAAGGGCAACAGCGGTGATGTTGTTGCCCTTTCCATTTGTTGCAGATGCTTAGGCCGGTATGGGGCGGCCTAATTTTCCGAAACCATGCTCGTAAAAGTGTTTCGAAGTTCGTCGTAGCCCATGAGGTCGGCCTTGATGGAGCCTACGATAATAGGGCTGCTCACCCTTAGTGGCACATGGTTGTCATCGTCGCTCACCCATACCTCCATTTTGTCTCCGTCTTTAAAGATGGTGCCCTTTATAAGCAGGGGCGCTATTTTGATGGCCTTGAACGTTCCCATCTTGGTGGTTATCTCTTCCTTACCCAAGTATTTGATATAGACGCCATAGAGGGTGTTATCCAAAAACAGGCTGAACGGGATTTTGTCGCCCGGACTGTATTTGTCGTAATTGATGGTGCGGGCGAAGTAGATGGCCGAAAGGATGTCTTGTGTGTATTTTTGGATGGGGAATTTCGTGGTGTCTGAGATGGCGTATCCGAAGGGGTGGTAAAACGAAACGTCGTTTTTGATTTTGATGGACCCCTCATGCACGTTGCGGAGGAACTTTACCGGGAGCAGGGTCTCCCGGTCCAGAAAGGTTTCATATTTGTCGTCAACCTTAAAGAACCATTCGTAGTTTTTGGCGGTTTTGCCATCGCTCGTAATGTGGAAGGTTTTGTGCCCAAGAAGGTTCTCGTTCTTGATATTGAAATTTACGTTGCCGGCATTTATCCATACAAACCCCATGTTGTAGTAAATGTGGTAGGTGAGATGCTCGCCGGCCTTAAAGCTTTTGTTGCGGGAAGGTGCCGCTGCATCAGACGGTTGCGCAATTGCGGCAACCATGACCGTAAAAGGTGCAAGAACGCACAGTGCCGTCAACTTCAATAGTCTGTTCATAGTCATCTAGTTTAAAATTGGTTGGCCGGCGCAACACATCGGTCATAAGAGCTGAATAAATCGAAATCCTTCAAGTAGAAAGTTTCATTTTTGCCATTAAGGCAGACCCAATCAGTGAAGGTATCACAAGATTCATGAACCACAACGCAACGGTGGCAGCCAATATGCCCACAGTGTTGTGGGAGTAGGGCGAAAGCAGGAACAAGGCTACACTTCCCCTTATGCCCAGCTCTGCCAAAGCTACCGAAGGGATGACGGTCATGGCCCAAAAAAAGGTGGTAGCCACGCCAAAAGCCGTTAAGGTAGGCACCTCTATGCCGAAGTACTTCAACATGCAGACAAACTGTAGGGAGTAAACGCAGAACCGCAGCATGGACACTGCCAAAACAGCGACTTTTGAGGCTTTCGGTATTGCCGCCACCAGTCGCGAATAGGAGATGGCTTTCGCAAGGGGCTTCCATCGGGAATTGGGTATCCTGATTTTGCCGTAGCTCCAATAGATTGTTGCAAAAGTGAGGCATAACGCTAAGTTGACTGCGGAAACGATCCAGCCACCGTGGTGGGGTAGGCTGCCTGTGTTGGCTATCAGGCCGGGTATCGCCCAAACAACTACTGCCAAAAGTTGTGCCAAAGTGCCCAAAAGCGCTACGTTAACGTATTTATAAACGTTTGGGATGCCCAAGTAGAGGAGTCGTCCGGGGTATTCGCCAACGCGGTTGGGCGTGACCATGGAGAGCGCCATGCCGGCAAAGTAGCTTGCCGCAATTTTCCCCGCCGGTTGTTTGGCCACTTGGAGTGTGAGTAGGTGCCATTTCGATATTTCAAGCGAAATGTTAATGGCAAAGAGGCCTATTGCGGCAGCCAGCCACCCCTTTGAGCCATGGAAAGACAAATTGGTCAGCTTACCCGACGCCATTTGGTCGGCAACTTGCTTGCCTATTATCCAAACGAAAAAAATGGCGATTACCGGCCCCGCAATCATGTTTAACCGTTTTTTGTTAGCTTTGTTCATAACGGATGGCCAATTTGACAGAAGAACACCAAATCATACTCGGAATAGACCCGGGTACCTTGGTAATGGGGTACGGATTGGTTGCAGCCAACAAAAATACTGTATCGTTGGTTGAAATGGGTGTTCTTCAATTGTCGAAATATGAAGACCATGCGGAGCGGCTGAAGTTGATTTTCAAAAAAATGGAGTCTTTGATTCAAATTCACCGGCCGGTAGCGGTAGCCATTGAAGCTCCGTTTTTCGGAAAGAATGTGCAGAGCATGCTCAAGTTGGGGAGGGCACAAGGGGTTGCCATTGCGGCGGCCATGATGCATGGTCTGCATGCCGAAGAGTATGCGCCCAGGAAGGTGAAACAATCGGTTACGGGTAATGGCAATGCCGACAAAGAACAGGTGTGGGAGATGGTGCGCGCCATTTTGAAGATACAGGAGGAGGATGTGAGGTTTTTTGATGCCGCCGATGCAGTAGCGGTTGCACTCTGCCATTATTACCGGATAACGGGTATTTTTGGGTCTGGGCAGATTCAAGACAATGTCAGCCCGAAAAAGAAGGGCAAGAGCGGTGGCTGGGCCGATTTCATTGCCGGGAATCCCGACAGAGTTAAATTGTAGAAAATTTTATGCGTATGTTGGGAATTCAGCTATTCCAACAGAGGTAAAGAAGTATTACATTAGCACTGATTTTACTAATTTCACCTTTTTCGACACTATGTTACAGGATAAGCCAAAGTTATTGCTCGTAGAAGATGACCCAATCTTGGGGTTTGTAGTTAAGGATTTTTTGCACAAGCATGAATATGAGGTGAACCATTGCACAGATAGCGATGTTGCTTGGCAGCAGTTTATGAAACATAATTATGACCTCTGCTTGGTAGACGTAATGCTTCCAGGCAAGAAGGACGGAATGGAATTGGCAACCAATATTCGCAAGAAGAACGAAAACATCCCTATTATCCTCCTTACCGGTAAAAGCTTGGACGACGATAAGATTGCAGGGTTTGAAAGTGGCGCCGACGATTATATCACGAAGCCCTACAATATGCAGGAGTTGCTGCACCGCATTCAGGTCTTCCTGAAAAGGAGCAAGAAGAAGGAAGGTGCTGCGGGTCCATCAAGCTTCATGATTGGCGCATTGAAGTTCGATTATGCCAACCTGATACTCGGTAACGAAACCGTTGAGTTCCAACTCACACAGCGCGAGGCCGACCTCATTAGGTATTTGTGTATGAATGCCAACCGTGTATTGAAGCGCGATGAAATCCTGATGAACGTTTGGGGCAAAGACGACTACTTCCTTGGTCGCAGTATGGACGTGTTCATTACCAAGGTGCGTAAATACCTTAAGGCACAAACTGAAGCCAAGTTGCAGACCATTCACGGCATCGGCTTCAAATTCAATTACAACGACGGGCCCGCCGGTACAGTGTCTACCGGACAATAGGCGGATGATGTTTACCGTCAGCTTTGTTCCAGCAAGAATGCTGTTGTGCGGGGCAGGTAATAGTGCTCCAGCCTATGGATTTTTACCGCCAAAGTTTCTGGGGTATCGCCTGGGGCAATGTGGCAACGGGCCTGTAAAATGATATCTCCCTCGTCGTAATGCTCATTCACATAGTGGATGGTTATTCCCGACTCCTTACCGCCAGATGCTATTACGGCTTCGTGAACCCGTTCTCCATACATGCCCTTGCCACCAAACGAGGGTAGCAGCGCCGGGTGAATGTTGATGATTTTACCGGGAAATGCCCTCACCAATGATTCGGGAATTTTCCAGAGGAAGCCCGCAAGCACAATCAGGCTGGGCGAAAATGAGGACAACTGTTCCAACAGAAGGGTTTCGTGCAGTGTCCTTTTGTCTATCAGCAAGTACGGAATCTCTTCGCGCCGTGCAATCTCCAATACCCCTGCCTCGGGATTATTGCAAACGATGAGTGCCACCTTGGCATTGGCGTGATGTTTGAAATGGTTGATGATGGCCGCCGCATTGGTTCCGGCTCCGCTTGCGAAAATGACTATCGAGTGCATATCGGGGGAAGTTGCAGGCAGAACGGTAATGACTCCAATTTCCGCCTTATTGACCGTGCAAAAGTAGAAAATATTGGATTGGTGCCCGGTATCTTAACAAAAAGGAATCCCGGAGAGCAGACCGAAAATTACTTGAAATAGGCGAAGGTGGGCAGTAGGCGCACATTGGTGTCCTGGGCCGAAATCGTGATGGGGATTCCGCCCTTCACCCAAGTGTTGTAAGCCAAGTGGTAGCCGTCGGCATAAATGTAATACTGGCCGTTTTGGAGACCCGTAAATACCGAGACCGGGATGTTGTTGCTTAGGCTGCACTTTACAGAATCATCATAAACGTTGTTCCCCGGTGCATTGTTGGCAGCATACTTAATGTATACCACGCAACTGTCAACATCAAGCGTGTCGTGAATTGGAGTGACCACCAAAGTTGCCTTCCCGCCTTTCCCGCCCGATAGTTGGGTTGCGGGCTTCAGGCATCCAATCCAAGCAGACACCACTGTTGCCGCAAAAAGCAGGATTGGCCACGGCTTACGGGAATTTGGGACGATATTGGGCATAGGTGGACTGACGGGTTATGATATTAGTGGGCCGGGGCAGTCATGTCGGGGGTATCGCCATGGTCCCAAGACGATACGAACGACTTTTGATAGTCACCCATGGCTTGGTGGCGGCAAATGTTGTCTCCGAAGTACAGCAAGAACATTTCCATTTCCTTAACGGGATGGTAGCCGGGTATCACCGTCGGGTTCTGGAAGTTCTCCATCATGAATACGCTCGTTGGATATCCCATTTGGCCTTTCAGGAGCTCTATGGCGAAGGTGTTGGCCTTGTTCTGCGGCTCGAAGTGGTATTCCTTACCCATGAATTGGAACGACTCATGCGATTCGGCATCGAAACGGACGCAGTAAAAATTGTTGTTCATGTATTTGATGAGGGCAGGATTGGTGAACGTTGTGGCTTCCATACGTTTGCACCAGCCGCACCAAGCGGTATACACATCTACAAACACCTTTTTGGGGTGGTCCTTCATTTTGGCTTCGGCTTCCTTGATGGATATCCATTTGATGCCACCCTCTTCGCTTTTGTGGGCGGTATTGGCATTCTGTGTTTGGGAACATGCCGGAAAGCATGCAGCGATTGCAATCAATACTATAGCCGAGAAAAATATGCGCTTCATTGCTTTATGTTTTTACTTAAAGAGTCGTTTTTCAAAGTCGGATTTTTGCCCGCATTGCAATATTATCAAAAATACGCTGCAATATCAAAAATCGGGGCCAATTCCGATTGTTTGGATGCAAATTTGGTGCCGGTTTGGCGAGGGGCTCGATAGGGGAATCATACAATCTGCGGTTGGGATAATGATTTAGGGTGTAGCTTTGTACATAATGGAAAATCCGGGTATGAAAATTGCGGTTGGTGTTACGGGTGCGAGCGGTGCCATTTATTCGAAGCTGCTGATAGAGCGGTTGTTGCAAGCCAAACGAGCTGTCTCGGAGGTGTCGGTGGTCTGGAGCGACAATGCCCGCACTGTTTGGCAGCACGAGCTCGGCAATACCGATTATGAGGGGTTTGCCGTGAGGGTTTGGGACAAGTCCGACTTTTTCGCGCCGTTTGCGTCAGGAAGTTCGGGCTATGCCGCCTTGGTGGTGTGCCCGTGCAGTATGGGCACCTTGGGGCGCATAGCCAACGGCATCAGCAGCGACCTCATAACCCGTGCTGCCGACGTTATGTTGAAGGAACGCCGTAAGTTGGTGTGTGTGGTGAGGGAGACCCCCTACAACCTCATCCATCTGCGCAATATGACGGCGGTAACCGAGGCGGGTGGCATAATTTGCCCTGCCACACCCTCCTTCTACAGCAAGCCCGACACCGTCGAGGCGGCCGCAGATACCGTTGTGCAGCGGGTGGTACAGTTGTTGGGTTTGGGTCATGATGGCTATCGTTGGGGAGAATAGGCAAGGATGTAATTAACTAAGTTTACTAAAAGCAAACAGCTAGCTAAAAATGGAATATTCTAAATCCTTCTCCCGCCTCATTGCCATTATGGACGAATTGCGGGAGCGTTGCCCATGGGACCAAAAACAGACCATTCATACCCTCAGTCCGCAGACCTTGGAGGAGATATACGAATTGACCGACGCTATCTCTCGCGACGATTGGCAGGGGGTGAAAGAGGAACTTGGGGACCTTTTACTCCATATCGTGTTCTACGCCAAAATCGGCACTGAGCAAGGCAAGTTTGAAATGGGCGATGTCATAGCGGGTGTCTGCAATAAATTGGTGAACCGGCACCCGCACATTTACGGTGCGGTTAAAGCGGAGGACGATGATGCCGTTCGTCGAAATTGGGAGCGTATCAAGCAGGCCGAGGGAAAGAAATCCATCCTGTCGGGCGTGCCTGCCTCCATGCCTGCACTCATCAAGGCATTGCGGCTGCAAGAAAAGACCAAGAAAGTGGGTTTTGAATGGGACCATGTGGACCAAGTGAAAGCCAAAGTGGATGAGGAATTGGGGGAACTGCAAGCAGCCATAGCCGATGGTGACGCGGCTGAGATTGAAAATGAGTTTGGCGATGTGCTTTTTGCCCTGATAAATTATGCGAGATTCATCAAGGTGGATCCCGAACGGGCGCTGGAGCGTACCAACCAAAAGTTCATCCGCCGGTTTCAAGCCATAGAGACAATGGCGGCCGAGGTGGGGAAAAACGTTCACGACATGACCCTTCAGGAGATGGACGCTATGTGGAATCGCGTAAAAGCTGCCGAGAAAAACGATGTTTCGTAAGTACCCATATTGGGGGTGGCTTTTGGTGAGCCTCTTGTTTTGGGGTGCAGATGCGGCCTATTTCCATAGTCACCGACAAGACCTGCTACCCGAGCAGATGGCTCGCACCGTTAATGAGGATTTCCGCAGCCGGGAGTCTGAATATCGGCGTTTTACCGAGAAGTCCGAATTGCTTGGCCGCCTGTTTGCCGATTCATTGACGGAGCAGGAGTCGGAATATTTGAATAATCTTCCCTTCTATGTGTATGCCTACAACCGCGACACATTGATGTATTGGAATACCAACAAAGTAATAGGCACCTACAGCGATACTTCAGTAAACCGCTTTACCGTGGTCCATAATGAAAAAGGGGTCTTCATCCAGACCTGTTCCTTATTCGCAGGGGCACAGTCAGGGTTCAAGTTGGTGTTCTTATTCCCGTTGCTCATTACCTATCCGCTGGAGAATGAATATTTGAAGTCTCATTTTGCTGCGTCAGACTATGTGCCGGCCAAGACCAAGATTTTGTGGGATACCCTTCAGCAGGGCACATTTGCCATAAGGCAACAGTCGGGTAAGGCCATTTGCAACCTGAAGTTCAATGCGGCCGAGATGGAGTCTTGGGAGCCCGACAGGCTGTTTGCCCTACTGCTGGCTGCAGCACTGCTCACGGGCGTTTTTTGGATACAGTTGATCGTGGTGCGGCTTACCGCTTTCAGCAAATTCAGGGTAGGTCTTCCTGCCACAATGGCCATAGTAATACTCATCAGGCTGTTGCTCAACCACTTCGGATTGCCATTTAATCTCGATGCCTTGGCCTTTTTTTCGCCCAAGCTGTTCAATGCCGGGATTTACGGCTCCTCACTCGGCGATTTGTTCATCAATATCCTGTTGATATTGTGGGTTATCATTTTTTTTACGAGGCATACGCCTTATAAGTCGTTTTTTGAAGGCGATAAACGCCCGGGAACGAAAATGCGCTACCTGCTCTCCATCGGCATGGCAGTGCTGCCTGCGCTCATGGCATTTCGGTTCAGCGATGTGGTGCGCAGCCTTGTCATGCATTCAGGTATCTCGTTCGATGTAAGTCATTTTTACGCCATAGATGTCAATTCCATTTTGGGTCTCTTGGCCATTGGCTCCATGACCGGCTTGGTGTGTATGGTCATTTATTTGGTGAATGTACAACTCAACGAGCTGCTGGGTAGAAAGGCAAGGAAGTACATCCTTATGGTGTTGGTCATCTGCATCATCAGGTTGTTGAACGGCAATATTGGCGATATTTACCTCTGGTTGTTGGCGGCTTGGATACTCGTATTCGCGTTTTTATTGGACGTCAGGAATTTCACGTTGGTGTCAGACCTTTTTGAACCGCATATGATTTTTTGGGCGGTCTTCATCTGTGGTTTTTGTACCGGTGTGATTGGGTACTTCAATCAGCTAAAGGAGCGGGCAGACCGGTGTACGTTTGTGGAGCAGCGGCTGTCGCCGCACCGCGATACGCTCATGGAGAACTACTTCGACCGGATGGCACCCGTTATGATGAAGGATAAAATCGTCCGGTCCTTCTTCGACGATCCGGGGCCCGGCACTCGGAAGTTGCTTAATCAGCGTTTGGAGACCCAATACCTTACGGGTGCCCTGAACGGGTATCAATCCAGAATATATGTATTCAATGAAGTGGGCGAGCCCATGTTCAACAAGGATACCACCAATTTCAGCTTCCTCACCAACGAAAAAAACGAATCGGTCGCAACGGGTTCCGACAACCTGTTTTACAAAGAGTCCATTTTAGATCGGCACTATTACCTCGCAAGCCTGCCCGTATATGACGACTCGGAGTTGCATTGCATTGGTTACTTGTTTATTGACTTGGATTTGAAGAAACGCATCACGGAGACCGTGTACCCCGAGCTGCTCCAACCGCCCGGCAATATGGCGGGGCCGGCCGATAATGAATACGCTTACGCCATCTACATCAACGATAAGTTGGTGACCCAAACCAACGATTATCCGTTCACCCTTACGCTCAAAAACGACACCCTTAAAAATGGCCGGTATGCCTACTACGAAAACGGCAGGATATCGGAGCTGCACTACAAGATTGCAGACAAACGTACGGCCGTAGTGGTGCATTATCACAGCGAGTGGTTGGAGTCTATCACGCTTTTTTCCTATTTGTTTGGCATTCAGGTACTGTTGGCTATTGTGATTTTGGTGTACCGGTTGTTTTTTTCCTACTTCACAGGCACCATTTTCAAAGTAAGGTTCCTCAATTTGCGTCGAAGGGTGCACTTCTCGATGCTTGCCGTAATCTTCGTGTCGTTCATCATCATAGGGTCGGTCACCATCCTGTTCTTTACCGTTGCCTACAAGTCGTCCAATTCCAAGAAGCTGCAATCTGCCATGCAGGTGGTGAAGCAGTCGGTACAGGAGTATTTGAAGCCCGAGAACGCGTTTGCCACAGATTTCATTTTCGATTCCGTGAGCCGGTCCACCCGATTCAAGTATTTCATCACCAATATCGCGAACAGCCAAAAAATCGACATCAACATTTTTGATGACCACGGCACCCTTTTTTCTTCTTCCCAAGATGAGATTTACGAGAAGGGGTTGATATCGAGAAAGATACGTCCGGATGCGTTTTTTAAGTTGAACAACATGGGCAAGTCGCTGGTGATTCAGGAGGAGCGTGTGGCCGGGTTGTCCTATCTGTCGGCCTACCAGCCGCTGCGCAATGAGGAAGGGGTTACGCTGGGTTATTTGGGTGTGCCGTTCTTCTCAAGCGAGCGCGATTTGAATTTCCAGATTTCCAACATCGTGGTTACCCTCATCAACCTTTATGCCTTCATATTCTTGGTGTCGGGCATCATTACCGTGGTCATCACCCGGTGGATTGTGCGCACGTTCAACATCATCACCCGCCAATTCGAGTTGTTGAATTTGGAGCAAAACGAACGGTTGATGTGGCCATATGACGATGAAATTGGCAAATTGGTGGACGAGTATAACAAGATGGTGCAGAAAGTGGAGGCCAATGCCGTACTTCTCGCCAAGAGCGAGCGTGAAAGTGCTTGGAGGGAGATGGCTCGGCAGGTGGCTCATGAAATCAAGAATCCCTTGACGCCCATGAAGTTGAATATTCAGTATTTGCAGCAGGCGGTGCGCAACAACAGCCCCAACTTGAAGCAGCTTGCCGATAGGGTCTCGGAGTCGGTGGTGGAGCAGATAGACAATCTCAGCTACATTGCATCTGAGTTTTCGAACTTTGCCAAAATGCCCGAGGCGCGTCCCGAGGAGCTCGATTTATGTGTATTGTTGGCCAGTGCCGGAGAGCTGTATCAAAATACGGAGCATTTGGAGTTGACTTTGCAATTGCCTCAAGAGCAAGTGATTGTTGTGGCTGATAAGAGCCAGTTGCTACGGGTGTTTACCAATCTCTTGGAAAATGCCAAGCAGGCCATCCCCGACGGCAAGATGGGGCGGATTTCTATAGCGGTAGAGAAAGCCGACACGTTTGTTACGGTAAGCATTACCGACAACGGTGTGGGCATTGCTCGAGAGGCGGCATCGAGAATATTCGAGCCCTACTTTACAACTAAGACGTCGGGCACTGGGCTGGGACTGGCCATGACCAAGAAAATCATAGAGTTGTGGCAGGGGGAAATCGGGTTCGAGTCGGAACCCGGCCAGGGCACTACCTTTTTCGTGAAACTGCGCCACGGTGGTTGACGCAGTCGCCGATATTTTGAAATTTTATTCTTCTCAACTTTAACGCGGTGAGAATTTGATGTTTATCTTTACGTCCAAAGTTGGCGTGACTGCGGTATCGTTTTAGGTAGATGGCTGCCAACTGCCGGTTTCAGGTTATGGACTTCAAAGTTGCTAAGAATCGGGTATTTGCCATTGGAGCATTTTGTATAGTGGTTTTGGCCACCTTGCCTTTATTTTCCTTCTTGATACCTTGGCAAGAGGGCTATCTCGATTCGGCTCCGTTCGACCATGCTTCCTATCAAAACACACACAGCGCATATAGGTGTGCGGGTACCGCAAAATCTACCGATGAGAACATTGCGCACGCCAAGGCGGTTTTTGATGCCAAATCGCGGTTGGTGACGGCCATACAAGCGGCTTTTAACGGCAGTATTGAAAAAGATTCGGAAAAGTTGGATGAGATAAGTCTCGAAAATATGCGTGAATTAGACCAAGACCTTTCCTATGGGTCGGGACATATGCATATTTCATGGGTAATACTGGAGGTTGACAAGCAGAAGTTGTTGGATGATTTGTGGAAAAAATACAGGAACGGCGTAGACCATGGTCAAGAGGAAAAGGTGTTTTTAAGGAAATTCGAAAAACTCATGAAATCACAAAAAAATAAAGAATACTGAATGGGAGTTTAAAGTATTTTTTTTTAAGTTTGCAGTTCAGTTTTAGAATCAAACAACTTAACCGTACAATTTAAAAAACATGAAAAAAGCCGTATTTTTCCTGTGCTTGACGTTGGCAGCACAGACTGTTTCCCTAACGGTGTCTGCTTCCAAAAAGAAGAAGTATGCCAAAGAGAATGACGAAACCAACGTTAAGGTTTGGTGGGATGCCAAGAAGTATAAAACCAGCAAGAAATATTACCGCGACCATGGCAATGGCGTGAGCAACATTCAAAGCATTGCAGAGAAGAAAGCCATGCTCGATGCCAAAGCCAACCTTACCAAGCAAATCAAGGAAGCAGTTGCAGTTGTGGAGACCGACAAGAAGACCGATGTGAATGGCATTGGCACCGATAAATTCGAATTGTTTACAAAAGGTGTGGCCGAGCAATCGCTCTCCAATGTGAAAACGGTGTCTCAAACAATTGGTAAGAAAAGCGACAACAGCATCGACTACAACGTGGTGATTCAGGTAGACAAAGCCGAAATCAAGAAGGCTATCATGAGTGAGCTGGACAAAGAACAACTCGGCCTGTCTAAAGATAAAGCCAACGACATTTTGAAACGCATCGACGAAGCCGGTGCCGACAATGACGAATAATCAATAGGTAATATTTTATCGGGAGAAGCCGTTGCGCATGAGCTCGCGGTTTCTCCCTTTTTTGGTTGAACAACTTTTGACAGCGTTTTTTGTATGAAAGCAGGAGTGAAATATATTGGTGTTTTTTCTTTGTTTTTGAGTGCCGCATTTTTGGTACTTCCCGCCAGAGCCCAAAAGAACAGGGACGTGGCCGAGGAATGCAACTGCAATGGGCGCCAGTTTCAAGATCGTTATGCGGCCAAGTATAATGAAGAGACCTTCCTTACCGACTTCCTGATAGACTACAAAGTGGACAGTGGCGAAGACAATTTGGAGTATGTGTATACCCAAATGAAGCAAAAACTGGCATTGTCGCTCGCGAAGAAAATCAGGTCGAAAGTAAGCAGTACAGAGACGATGAACGTATCGTCGGCACAGGAAGGCAATGGGGAGGAGAAGGTGAAACAGGAATATGTATCTACCGCCAAAGCGGAATCTGACGTGGTTTTGAGTGGCACCGACTACCATTTTTGCCCGGACAAGAAACACCATGACCTTTTTCACGGCATGATATTCATCAACCGCGCACAATTCCTGAGTTCGCAACTGGCATTGCTGAAAATGACCGTGAAAGATTTGGAATTGGTGGTCAACAACCTATCGAAAAACTCCATGGATTATTCCACTAGGCAATTGGCTATCGAAATCAGGAACTGCATCAAGAAGAAGAACAAGATGGATGATTTGATTGGCATCTATACCACCTTGAGTTTGAAAAACGAAATTTTGGAAGATCCCGCCATTCAGAAGTCTAAAGACAACATCAATTCCAAGCTGCTGACGCTCAAAAAGAAGTTGGGCAAGGATGCAGATTAGTATTGCTAATTTGAGGACGCAATTATTGAGTTTGGTTCTTCCCTAATATGCTTTTTCGCGATGCGCCAAATTTAATTGGCGGGTTCCGGTTGGAGATTTTGCTCGTTTTGGGATGTTTTTTGCAAATGAATTTCAACCTTTGCCCTTTCAAGCCGTCCACATATCCGAGCCGATCACATTTGCCGGTTTGCATGCGATTCCGGGTGGTGAGGTAATTTCGGAACAGGAAAACGATTTATTTGTTAAAGGCGCTTACGTTGTCGGCTATTTTGATCCTTTGCGTATCGGGATTTGATTCCGCACGAGCGCAGAGTGTGTTTCGTATGAGCCCACCCGACACCACCATTCCATCGGAAGAAGAAGACTCCCTGTTCATACCCCGGAAGCTTACCTTGAATGAACAGACGGACATCGTAGATATCGTTGATATTTATCTGCTGAAAAAGGGGGATATCCCTCGCACCGACACCGGAGAAATCCGTTCCTCCAAGTTGCGGTTGTCGGGCATTCCGGCTGCAGGCTATACTTTGCAAACGGGGTTTGCGGCGGTGGTTACCGGCAATGGCGCCTTCTTCACCGACACCGATGCGCACACTTCTACACTGCTCACCAGCTTTACCTATACCGTGCGCAGCCAAATCATTTTCCCGTTTCAAGCCACAATCTGGACGCCGGGCAACAAATACTGCATAAGTGTGGATTGGAGGTATCTGCAATTTCCGTCCTACACTTTCGGGTTGGGGCAGAACAGTACCCTTGGTGATGGGTATATGATTGATTATTCAACCATACATCTGCACCAAACGGTATTGCGCCAATTGGTAAACAACCTGTTTTTGGGCATTGGGTACAACTACGACTATTATTGGAACATTAAAGAACTTGACCCGCCTGCGGGAAAGACGACGGATTTCGAAAGCTATGGATTGAGCAGCAAGGAGTTCGCATCGGGGTTGACTTTCAATTTCCTGTACGATTCCAGAGCCAATTCCATCAACCCCGAAAAGGGTACCTATATCAATGCCATCTACCGGCCCAATTTGAAACCACTGGGCAACGATTCTACTTGGCGCTCCCTCGTACTTGATTTGCGCCAATATGTGAATATGCCAAAGGGCTCGCGAAACGTGTTGGCATTTTGGAGCTACGAATGGCTCACCCTTGGCGGGCGGCCGCCCTACCTCATGTTGCCCAATACCGGTAGCGACCCGTACAGCAATACGGGGCGCGGCTACATACAGGGGCGTTTTCGCGGACTGAACATGGCATACGTTGAAGCGGAATACCGATTTGCCATTACCAACAATGGGCTGTTTGGTGGAGTCATATTTGCCAATGCGGAATCTTTCACCCTGCGCAACAATGCCGATTTCCAAATTATCAGTCCAGGGTGGGGTGCAGGCATCCGGCTGAAACTCAACAAATATTCCCGAACCAACGTAGCCCTCGATTATGGTTTCGGTACCGGTGGGTCGGGAGGGGTGTTTGTCAACCTCGGCGAAGTATTCTAGCCGTCGTTAAAAGGGCCCTCAGCAGCAGCTATTTACGGCACGGCTGCATCAGCTATCTTTGGACAAAAAAAAGACATCATGGCGTTGATATTGCCTGTAAAGGGAGTGCATCCCGAAATTCCGGAAAGTTGTTTTTTGGCACCCAATTCCACAGTGGTTGGAGATGTAGTGATGGGTGATGAATGCAGTATATGGTTCAACACCGTAGTGCGTGGAGATGTTAACAGCATCCGTATGGGGCGCAGGGTGAATGTTCAAGACGGTGCCTGCATACACTGCACCTACGAGAAGACGAAGGTGATATTGGGGAATAACGTCTCGATAGGGCATAATGCCATTGTGCATGGATGTACTGTTGAAGACAATGTCTTGATAGGTATGGGCGCCATCGTGATGGACAACGCCTATATTGGTACCAACAGCATCATTGCTGCGGGCGCGGTAGTGCTGGAGGGCACGGTAGTGCCGCCGGGGAGCATTTATGCCGGAGTGCCTGCAAAAAAGGTGAAGGATTTAGGGCCGGAGCTGTTGAAAGGGGAGGTGGAACGCATTGCAGCCAATTACCTGATGTACAGTTCTTGGTTCAAGCAACCCGCCGAAGACAGGCCAAACCCCTGAAAAATGAGTCCCACCGGGTGGTTGGGGCGATTTTTACCGTAAAAAAATGCCCTTTTATTTGGCGACGCTATTGTTTTTTGAAAATCACGATTATATTTGCAAGGCTAAATTTAAACACTCGCTGATATGAAAAAACTGATCCTCGCTTTTTTAGCTGTGGGAACTATTGCAACAGCAAACGCTCAGGAACCGAAAAGTCTGCTTCTTTATGGAGACTTGAATGTAAATACTACTAGGGACTCCGTTTTGAACAAGACCATCCAGTGGGATGCGACTTTTGGCTTGGGCTACCAATTCAACGCACATTGGACCGTTGGTGGAAATGTAAGTTGGGGACAAAATGCCACAAAAGACGGAGCGTCGGGCATCAAGTCTACCTACAACCTGTACAAAGTTGGGCCGTTTGCGCGTTATTCGCACTACCTGTGCAATAGCGAAATCTTCTTCTGGTATGGCCAATGGGACTTCCTGTATCAAGGTGGTTACCACACCAGCGAAGGCAATCCTGCAGATTACAAGCACACCGGCATCTACACAGACCTGTATCCTGCTATCGGAATCAACGTTTGTCGTAGCCTTTGCCTCAACTTCAACATTGGCGGTCTGAGCTATGCAACCGATAAGTATACTACCGATGTGAACAGTTCCAATGGTTTCAACTTCACATTCGGTCACCAAATGAATGTGGGCTTGAGCAAGAATTTCAACATGGGTCACAAAATGCACTCCAGCCACGAACCCGGTGAAGAAGTTCAACGCCGCCGTATGGAGAAAATGGATGACGAGGACGATGCAGCTCCAAAACCCAAAAGGAAAGAAAGGAACCGCGACGAAGACGAATAATTCGTCTCCTGAAGAGGCAACCGTTGAAGGCGCCCGGTGAAAGCTGTGCCCACGGTGAGCCGGAAAGCGAAATCCATGAGTTAAAATGAGCGGTTTTTCTTTGGAAGCCGGATTATCAACAGAGCATTCAAAATAAATTCATTTCTGTATGAAAAAATTGATTCTTGCTATACTTGCGGCGGGAACTTTGACAACAGTAAATGCCCAGGAACCAAGGAGCGTACTGCTCTATGGCGATTTGGGTCTTAACGACGGAACAAACTCCCAATTATTGAAAACCATCAATTGGGATGCCAATATAGGTGCGGGCTATCAGTTCAACCAGTTTTGGACGGTAGGTGCATCGGTTTGCTGGGGGCAAAATGCCACCCGCGACAGCAGCTCGTTCAAACAAACTGAGAACTACTACCGCGTTGGTCCTTTCTGCCGTTACTCGCATTACTTGGACAACAGCAACATTTTTTATTGGTACGCGCAGTTCGACCTTCAATATGAAGGTGGTTACGGAACCAACAGCAACGGAGACCCCGCTTTCAACAAGCATACGGGCATCTATACCGGTGTTTATCCTGCAATCGGTATGAACGTTTGTCGCGGTATGTGTCTCAATTTCGCAATTGGCGGTCTGAATTACCTTACCGACAAGAACCAGAATACGGCAGCCACCTACAGTACGAATACGTTCAACTTCACGTTTGGCCACATGGTCAACGTAGGCTTGAGCAAAAATTTCAATGTGGGTCACAAGATGCACATGAACCATCAACCTGGAGATGAAGTCGTTCACCGCAATTTGGAAGCGATGGGATCAGGTGACGATGATGACGCACCACGTTCTAAGCGCAGCCGGTCGCATGGCGGAGGCGATGACGAATAATTTTGTTGCGCGAGTTGTGTAAAACGAAGGCAATAGATACATTTGCAGGCACGAGTTCCGAAACGGTTCAAAGTTTGGAGTCGAAGTAGGGAACAT
>CAIVHI010000314.1 GCA_903905685.1 uncultured Bacteroidota bacterium
CCACCTTTACATCGCGTATCTTCTTCCCATCAGCCGCTTCATAATACAATTTCTTAAACAGCTGTTTGGCAAACACCACAAACGCTTCTCCTGAGATCTCCCATTTTGAAATTGCCTTTATTGAAGTCCTAAGAGAATTTATATAGGTAATTGCCGCCTTGCTCATAATTACAGTTCTATTGGTAAATATTTGTTAGTAAAGAGCCTTTCAAATCTTTTTTCCCTTTGCATATCCAAATACAATGGTTCGGTTGCTTCCTCTGAAACTGACTCGAATACAATAGCTCCTTTGTCTTGTCTTATTATATTGGTCATAAAGCTATCCAGCTGGTCCACAATTTCTAAATGCTGTTGAATCAAGCCTGTTTGGGATTGAATGCTATTCACCTGGTTTGAATTGTTTTCAACTTCAAAGCCTACTTGCCTATAAATTTCGTCGCCAACAATGTTGTTTAATATACCAGACCCTGCTAGTAGCTGCTTGGCCGGAATAACGATACTATATTGAATGTAGTTTGTCAATTCGTTCGCTATAACTTCAAATTCCAATTTGCCGATAACCACTTCAGGATATTTACTCACAAGAACTCGAACAAATTCCTTCCTATGGTCTAGATGCATAGAATTTATGGCTGTCCCTAGCATTGAACGCGAAACAAAAATATCGTCGTTTTACAACTGCGTCGAATTCCAATTGTAACATTCTATAATATTTGAATAAAAAGTGCCGATATACATTCTTATCAAAGTACTTGATTCTTGGAAAACTGTATAGGTAATCACTCAGTTCTTTTGGTTCCTTGAACTCCTCTATCAACGTTAAGGTGACTGAAATCCTCCAGACTTCTTTTTGAGGGTATATGACTCTATTAAGGGAGACTTCCGATATTGTATAAATAGCAATAAACTTACTGGACTGAAGCATAAGCACACTATCCCCAATCTGTCCTGAAAATCGGCGTTTTTGTTCCCATTTGAGTGTACCGGAATCTCCCTGAATTCTTTCAGGCAGAAATTTATCTAAACAAAAAATCCAGAAGTGCTTTGCCATAATACAAACTTAAAAGTTACAATATAAAAAATATATACGCCCACAATCTACAACCAATAGTGCATTGTTTGTCAGAATGGGGAGATGACTTCAGGACATCTTACTTGAATCTTGCAAAAACCATTGACAAGCTGAGTCATAAAGACTCAGACGAATCTGGTAACATTAAGTACATAGGGCTCACTGTGAAACACTGAAAACAAAGGTAGTATGGACATCCATATGTGGATCGGTGCGGTTTCTGCTACAGTATTGCATACCTGCGGTAGGCGATTGCAATTCTCAATCACGGCGCGCTACCCGCCATTTGCCTTCGACAGCATTTTTTGGATGCTTTCTTGGGTAAGCGGGTGGTAGTTATTGCGGTATTTCTTGAAATAGAGGTTGGCGGTTTTCAGGCCATTGGGGGTTTGGCTCAGCCCTTTGTAGAGGGGCTCCAAAAATTTGCGGCGGCCCACCGTGCTTACAAAACGTTCCATTTCGCCAAATGCAGGTTGGTAGTTGCACTTCACCGCCATCTGGAACCAAAGGTCGGCTATTTCGGCATTGCCGCTATGGGTGAGGTGGAAGCGGTCGTCGAGCACCTTCATGTGGGCAATGGTTGGGGTGTCGGCCAGCAGGTGCAGGTAGTGCAGCCACTCGTGCGTGCTCCAGCCCTTCACGGCGGCCAAAGGTACCGGGAAGGTTGCCGCAGCGTTCTCCACCGCCTTAAACCTCACCGGGTGCGTCCTCGGGCAGTTGGCCGGTATGCCCGGGCCATATACCCATGCATCGATGTCTATTTTATGTTTCAATGCGGTGTCGCCCATCAACAAATTGCTGTCCAAGTACACCAAAAAACGCTCGGTGGTCATTGTCGTAAAGGCATGTTCGCCAAAATACTTGGCTAAGAATTTGTCGAACCGTTCCCTGCCCACCGTGTTCTCCACCAATTTCAGGAAGTGCGAGCCTTTTTCGTAGGGGATGTCCGAGAAGCCGTCGTCGGGGTCGCGTCCGTTCAAACTGTCTTTCAGCCAAGTGTCCCTGCTGGTTGCCCCCTTGTCTTTCACGTCGGACTCAAAGTCGGCATAGCCCAACTCCCAGAGCATGTCGGCATAGTCCTTGCCCATCATTTGTTCCATAATGCGGCGTTCGAAGTAGTTGGTGAAGCCCTCGTTGAGCCAAAAGTCGTTCCAAGTGGCGTTGGTCACCAAGTTGCCACTCCAACTGTGGGCGAGTTCGTGGGCCACCAGGTTCACCAGAGACCGGTCTCCGGCAATAATGGTAGGGGTGCAAAAAGTGAGGCGCGGGTTCTCCATGCCTCCAATGGGGAAGCCCGGTGGGAGGACGATCACGTCGTACCGCCCCCAGCGGTAAGGGCCATACAATTGTTCGGCAGTGCCCACCATCTTGCCCACGTCATCGAATTCATAACGGGCCTTCGCCACCATGCCCGGCTCGGCATATACCCCTGTACGGGAGTCTATGGGTTGGAACGTAATGTCTCCCACGGCAAGGGCCATTAGGTATGCGGGTATGGGCTTGTCCATTCTAAACGTATACACACTGCTGTCGTTGGTGGTGGTCGGATTTTCGGCACTCATCAAGGCCAGCAACCCCCTGGGCACCCGCACCCGGGCATCGTAAGTGAAGCGTATCCCGGGCCCATCGGGGCAGGGAATCCACGACCGTGCATAAATCGATTCGGACTGTGTATACAGGAAAGGATGTTTTTTGTCGTGCGTTTGTGTAGGGTCTAGCCATTGTAAAGCCGTGGCATGATGGCCGGTTTTGTAGTAGATGGCTACGGCGGTAGTATGTTCGGTTATGGGGATATGCAACGCTGTGCCCAAGAATTTCACCAGTTGGTCCAGACGGAATGCCACCAACTTGCCGTCTACCCGAACACTGTCAATAGACAGGTCGTAGGTGTCGAGGCGCAAGTCGTGGAGTTTCAGGGGGTTTTTGACATCCCACGAAGCGGACCCCACAATCATTTTTTTGTCGAAATCGACCGTTGCATCCAGAAAAAGGTGGTTGACTTGGATACTGTCTGCGTTGGATAGGGTATGGGCATCACGTTGCGTGGCCACTGCGGGCATCGCGGGTTTGCTGTGCTTGTGAGCACACGACATCAGGAAAACTACCGGCAATGTTGCCGCAACCATTCTTTTCAGACACATAGCACGCATGAAATTGAGCATCGAAATTAGCCATTTTTGCATTTAGGGGGCAGGAAAAAGGGAGCCCTATCATGTGGCAGGTTCTAGCGCATGCCCACCCGCCCCGGCACGCAATACCGCTCGCGCCCCTGGAGATGGTGCCGTACCACACAACTCCCTATTTACTTGAATACCCAGGAGTCTCCGTTTCCATAGCGCGAAACACCTTTGGCATCTGTAGAAGTGCACCCATTGTCTCGTTGCGTATGGCCAACGTCACCCATCCAACAACAGGGTTCGGGCGCCGTATGCAAGTCTTTATCGCAATAGTGTAACCCCTTGCGGCACCCCTCCGGCTACTTTTGCTTTCGTGGAAGTTCTTTCACGATTAATTAAAAGTAAATTGAAAAAACTATTAAATTTTATAGGGGCGGTGGTGCTGTTTCTATGTCCCCATGTGGGCACCGGGCAAGCCATAAGTCTGGGCTCGGCCGGAAATTTCGTCCTGTTTTCGTCCGCAGGGGCCGTCACCAATACGGGTACCTCGCAAATCACTGGCAACATCGGTAGCAATACGGTGGTCAGTGCCGGCTTCGGCAACATCAACGGTACCGTGGACGACATCAACGCCGCCAGTGCCTTGTGCGCCACGGATGTGCTCAGCGCCTACAACCAGCTCAACACGGCCACGGTGACCCAAACCCTCACCACCCCAATTGGCGGCGGCGATACCCTCGTGGCAGGAGTTTACTTCATAGCCACTGCCGCAACGCTGAATACCACATTGGTTTTGAATGCGCAAGGTAATCCTGCGGCCGTGTTCATCTTCCAGATACAGGGGGCGTTCTCCACCGGCATTGCGTCCAAAGTCGTCTTGATCAATGGTGCATCGGCCGCCAATGTCTATTGGAAAGCCGAAGGCTTGATTGCCATGGGCACGGGTTCCAACATGAAGGGTACCTTCATTGCCCACAATGCCGCCATCACCATGGCTGCGGGCGATAGTCTGCAAGGGCGGGCACTTTCCACCTCTGGCGCTATAACTGTTGCAAATAGTGTGGCCTATACACCCGTCACCACTATGCTCACCGGACCCACATCACCCACCATGGGCGCAACCGCATGTTATGCCTTGTTTTCCACCAATGGTGCGGTTGCCAATAGTGGTGCCACCACCGTTACAGGCGATATCGGATCCAACTTGGGCGGCGCCACGGGTTATACCGGTACGCTTGTTACGGGTACCATTCATGCTACCCCTGATGCGGCTACAGGCACCTGTGCTACAGCCCTCGGCACCTTGTATACCTACCTTGCCGGTTTGACTCCGGATATCACCCTGCTTTTTCCGGCCTCGTTCGGGTTTAGCCAAGTGCTTACTCCCCACACCTACCTCTTGAATGCAGCCACCACCCTCACCGACACCCTATTCTTGGATGCCGAAGGCAATACCGACGCCGTTTTCGTTATTCAGGTGAATGGTGCATTTGTGGCTACCGCAGCATCCAACGTCGTGTTGTTGAATGGCGCACAAGCTATGAACGTGTACTGGTTGGTACAGGGTGCCTATACCCTCAATACCAATGCCAATTTCACAGGTACCGTTGTTGTCAACAATGCAGCCATCCTGATTTTTGGGGGATCGGTCCTCAACGGTCGGGCGTTGACAACCACAGGCGCGATAACAACTACCGCCACTACGGTAACTGCAACCGTCAACCCCAATGCCGGCAGCATTACAGGTGCCTCCACCGTGTGTGTGGGTGCTACTGCACCCTTGGCCGACGGCATTTCCGGCGGAACTTGGACCGTAAGCAATGCTGCGGCTACTATTTTGGGCGGTGTAGTCACCGGTGTTACTGCCGGGTCAGATACGGTTTCCTATACGGTAACCAATGCCTGCGCAACATCGGTTGCAACTTTCGCTATTGCTATCAATGCGGCACCTAGTGCAGGTGCCATTGTTGGTACCGCCATTAGCAGCATCGGTAATGCCACAACCTTGGCCGATGCCGCAACCGGTGGTATTTGGAGTTCCGTCACCCCCGCAGTGGCCACAATCTCGGCTGGCGGTGTGGTTACCGGTGTTGCAGTGGGCACATCGGTGATATCCTATTCGGTCACCACAGCATGCGGCACTGCCGTTGCGTCGATTGTAGTTACCATAAACTTGGTTCCCAGCACCTCGTCGGTCTGCGCGGGTTCAACACTAACCTTGAGCGACATCGCCGGTGGTGGTGTATGGAGTTCGGTGTCCACAGGTGTGGCCACCATCAGCAGCACAGG
>CAIVHI010000315.1 GCA_903905685.1 uncultured Bacteroidota bacterium
CAAATCGAAAGGGGTTCCTACAAATGATTAAATGCAGAAGACATTAAAGTTTGTTCTGCACGGGAAATTCCGATTTCATTTGCAAGACTCCTCCAATCGTTAACCGCAGAACGCACTTCGTCGATAATCACATCCATTTCTACGGCATCCAATTGAAAATATTCTCCAACTTGCCGTGCCAATCCTATATCGAGGGCATTGTTTTGCGTGTCTATGTTTAGGGATAGCCCACCTTTTTCCGCGGAGGGATTAATGTCATATGCCGGTGACAAAATCCACCCCCTATCGGTAAGAAGGAATCCGTGGTTGCGCAAATGGTCGTCCGTGTTTGAAATGGCCAAATTGAATACAATCCTCCTCCAAAGCCTATGTAAATCCCGTTTCACTTGAACTCCATTAAACTGTATAAATTCTGCAATATCCAGATAACTTGGACGATTATCCTTGATGATATCTTCATTTTGCCCGGTCATAGTCATTGCAGAAGCAAAATGTATCCGCTGTCCTCCGATTCGATCAAATCTTTTTGTGAAGAAGGTGTGGTACTTTCCAGATACCTTTTCAATTCTCGAATCCGACATTTCGATTCCGGCATTTAGGGCAAGCCTATAGGCAAGATACTCCCATAATGCCCTGTCCAAAGAATCTCCTTTTGACGGAAATTTCGCAATCCATAAGTGTCCATACTCATCAAGGACATTTGCTTTAGGCCTTGCCCCACCTAGTGATGAACCGGGTACAATCAAAATGTTGAGCCATTTATCTGTTTCGGCATCGTCGTTTCCAGTATCCAACATCTCGGCACCATGCTGCAATTCACTCACCGTGCTCCAAGGCGGTGCAGATGCTTGGTGATTGTCATCGAGGAATGGCCCTTCCATTTCCAATTTAAATCGGAGCCCACCCATTCTACTTTGGTCATAGACGCCTAACAGGAAATCGACTTCATATAAATTGGCAGCTGAAACGCCCATTTTTTTTGCCGTATTTGTAGACCGCCTCTTCATCAATGTCCTGCCCCATGTGTCGGGCATAGCATCAAGGAACATACCAAAGCATTCTTTTCCTACCGGGAACTGGGGACCGGGAAACCATGACAGGTCGGGGTCCAGCAAAACCTGCTCTTTCGAGGCCAGCCAATGTTTATCATATTCAAAGCTAAACGCTTTCCTGCCCTTGGCCTGATGCACACTCAAAATCCCAACCAACTTCGGCTCCTGCATTCCAAGCCAGTGTGCAAAAACGTAAATGTCTTTCTTTCCGGTCGCCATGTGTTCGCTATTTTTCAAGTAGTTCCAAATCCTGGAATCTCCGTCCGAATTCGTCGTCGGCGGCAAGTTTGAGGAAGTCGTTGTGCAGGCCCAATACGCGAAGCACGTTGAAGTAGGCGGCCATGGAAACGGTTCCGCTGCCTTTTTCGATTTGGTACAATGTGGTGCGGTCGATACCAGCCCTTTCCGCCACCTGAACCATGGTCAATTTCCTACGTTTTCTTGCCAACTTGAAATTCTCCCCCACCTGCCCAAACATTTTTTGGTGCTTGGGAAACAGGACGTGTTTCTTACCTGCCATGCTTACGTTGTATATTATCCACAAAATTAGTCAAAATGTGGAGTATATGCAACATTGATGACCGGTGGGCTTGGCCGCCCCCTCCCCCTGTTCGCAGCACGCCCGTCCATCAGTGTTTGTGCGGTGGCATCGCACATTGAATCCATATATGTGCCAACGCATCTTAATCGCTCGTTCGCTGCGACCAACTTTCGGTATCACCGGTATACCAAATCATTTACCTTTACATTGACGGATACATAGGTCTGAAATGGGTCTGTCCCGATTGAAGTATTCCGAACACCGCCGTTCAACATGCAGCAATGATAACAAGAATCGAAATCGATGGCTTCAAATCGTTCAGCAATTTCCAGATGGAGTTTGCACCCCTTACGATAATTGCGGGCACCAATGCTTCCGGCAAAAGCAACCTGTTTGACGCTCTGGCTCTGTTGGGTAGGATGGTGGACATGGATTTGAAAACCGCTTTCAGCGACCAACGGGGCGACCCTAGCGAATTGTTTACCCGTTTCGAGGACGGTAGCACTTCCAAAGAAATCCGTTTTTCGGTGGAATTGCTGGTAGATAAAACCATCAGAGACAATTTCGGTGGCGAAGAGTCATTAAAATACACCCGCTTGAGGTACGAAATCCAGGTAAAGCAGACAATAAATACTCGAGGCCTATTGGAACTAAACGTGGTTTCGGAATCCTTGAACCCCATTCGCCATGACGACGACAAATGGGTGGGCATCTACATTCCAAATGTAACATTGGAGCAGTGGCGCCCTAAAGTTGCCACGGGCAAAAGGGGGATTGCCTATATAGATACCGAAAATGGGAGAAGCATCAATTTGAGGCAGGACGGCAAAGGGGGCGCGAAAAAGGAATTCCCGTTAAACAACATTTCGCAGGCGATAATAAGCATAGTCAACTCGGTGGATTTCCCGCATGCCTTGGCGGCTAAAGAGGAAATGAAGGGATGGCGTTTTTTGCAATTGAATGCGAACGACCTGAGGCAACCCAGCTCGTACCTTGGCAAAGATTCGTTGACTCATTCCGGAAAAAACCTCGCGGCCGTTTTGCACCGAATCAGCATCGGCACACCCGAATCGATACTCGGCATCACCCGCCGTCTAAATGCAGCATTGCCGAGCATCGTAAGGATAGACATTGTAGACGACAAGATTGGAAAGCAATTCGTTATTCAGGTTAAGACTGCGGACAACCGGGAATTTTCATCGAGGGTGCTTTCGGAAGGAACACTTCGGCTTCTAGCACTTTGCGTTTGTATGTATGACCCCCTATTTCGGGGTCTGCTTTGCTTTGAAGAGCCAGAAAGTGGAGTACATCCGGCAAGGATGAAATTTACTGCGGAACTATTAATCGATTTGGTCACCGATTTTGAGGATGCAGATGAGCAACTGCAAAGACAGGTAATCGTCAACACGCATTCACCCGTATTGTTAGGCGATATTTTTGCAGTCAACAAACCCCACGTTTTTCGGGTTTGGCTATCACAGATGGTGACCCAAATAAGCGACCTAGATGGAAGAAAACAAAAACTTCACACAACGAAAATGCTTCCTGTGATTTCGGGCGAAGCCCAAGTCGGCATTCGGTTTGCCGAAGAAGAAAAGAAACTTACGCTCGCGCAGCTCGCCGCCTACCTCAACACGTTTGATTCCGAATTTGAACCATTTGCACATGCCTAACATTCTGACGATTGCGTATTCGGTTGAAGGGCCAACAGACGTGCGTTTTCTGCAAAACATCATTCAGCGGACTTTTGAGGAGGTTGCCCTATTATGTGTTGGTGATGTTGAAGTGTTTGAGGCAATGCCCATTTCAAATCCCAAGAAGGGCAATTTCATGGATAACGCTATTGAAATAGCCCGCCAAGCCGACGAGATGGGAATCAATGTGCTCTGTATCCACACGGATGCAGATTCGGATAGCGACGAAAACGCGTTTTCTCACAAAATAAATCCGGCTTTTGACGCCATTCTCAAATCCAAGCTCCCGATTTGCAAGAATCTAGTGGCCATTGTACCCATACAAATGTCTGAAGCGTGGATGCTGGCCGACCGCGGCGCCTTAAAAAGCGAATTAGGAACCCAGAAAAGAGATGCCGACTTGGGTATAGCCAGAAAACCGGAGACAGTCGCGGATCCCAAATTCGCCATTGCGGAGGCGATACGCCTCGCCCAAACCGACAAGCCCAAGAAATCGAGATGTATTACGATTAGCGATTTGTACCAACCGATTGGACAAAAAATCCGACTGGAAGTTCTTGACACGTTGCCGTCTTACCTGAAATTCAAGACTTCGGTTACGGATGCTTTGAAAAAACTAAACTACATCCAATAGGGGGCTTACAATATCCCCCCCAAGGATAAAATCAGCATTTGCCCCCTCACCCATGTCGCAACTTATTCCTCACCCTGCTCAAGGTCTCTACCGATGTGCCCAAGAAGCCCGCTATGTATTTGAGTGGTACACGGAGGAGGAGGGATGGGTAGCGGTCCGCAAAGTAGTTGTAGCGTTCGTCTACCTGGTGCTTGCGGAGCAGGTAGAGGCGTTCCTCGCTGCGGATGAAGTACTGCTCGGTGACTACGCGGATGTTGAAATTGAACTCGGGATGGGTTTTGTAGATGCGTTGCAGGGTATCGTAATGGATGCGGGCCATGGTGCAGTTTTCAAGAGTCTCGATGTACTCGTAGCCAATGTTGCGGCTAAAGAAACTATAGACCGATATGCACATATGGCCCTCCTCCATGAACCGCGAACATATCTCCTCACCGTCCTTGACGTAGTACATTCGCAACAAGCCTTG
>CAIVHI010000316.1 GCA_903905685.1 uncultured Bacteroidota bacterium
CGCAACCTGCTGGCAACGGGATGCCGGACATTGTTCGTGGTAGATTTCGGAATGGCCCAACTGTTTGAGTCGGCAACAACATATACCAACATTTTGGTGGCGTCGAACGCTGAAGCTACGGGCACCATAACCATGTGCCGAATAAAGAATGACTACCACATCAAAACCCCTCTGGAACAATATGTTGCAGCCAATGCCGTAACAATGGCAACGCCGACCAAAACGGAATGCTGGATTCCGTATGATAAGACGGAATTCGACATTATTTCGAAAATCACTTCGAAAGGTATACCGCTTCGTGAGTGGGCAATAAACATCAGTCGCGGAGTGCTGACAGGATTTAACGAAGCCTTTATTTTAGACACAGACACCAGGGACAGGTTGGTTGCCGAGGATCCCAACTGCGCATCCATCATCAGGCCCATTTTGCGGGGAGAAGATGTAAAGGCATATGTGCCGGTATGGGCAAATCTGTGGATTATCGGAACTTTTCCAGCACTCAATCTCGATATTTCAGACTTCCCTTCTATTGAAAAATATCTAAATAGTTTTCGCAAGCGCCTTACCGCAAAACCAAAGGATTATGATGCCTTGACGAATGGGCAATGGAAAGGGAGAAAATCGGGCTCGTATGAATGGTTTGAGACGCAAGATTCGATTGCTTACCATCAGGAATTCTCCAAGCCCAAAATCATCTACCCCAACATGACGAAGTTTCTTCCGTTTGCATATGACGAATCAGAGGGGTATGTCTGCAACGACAAAGCCTTCATCATAACAGGCGAACATCTGAAATACCTTACAGGGATATTGAACTCCACTTTGTGGAAATTTGCATTCAAGGAGCGATTTCCCGAGTTGTTGGGAGATACGCGGGAAGTGCGCAAAGTATTCTTCGACAAAATCCCCATCATCAAGCCTTACGGAGACTTCGAGGAAAAAATCGCCGGGAAGGTGGTCGAAATTGTCGCTGCCAAGAAAAATGGGAAAAGCACCGCCAAACTTGAACGCGAGATGGATAAGTTGGTTTTTCGGCTGTATGCACTTGACTATGATGAAGTGAAAATAATTGAACCCGAATTTGCACTGACTCGTTGGGAATACGAAAAGTGATCAGAGTCCTGTCCGTTCAGCCAATCTCCTGCATCAATAAATCCGTAACTGCAGTAGGTGGCTAACCGATGACCCTCCATTGAACGTAATCACAATCCGCCTGTTCCTTCATCATGACTTGCACGTTTGGGCTCAAGGGTTGCGGGCCGGAATAAATTAAGGGAAGCCGCTAGCCCAAATACATTTCAATATCCATGAAGCCTAAAAAATAGAGAAACCGCCAAGGGCGACTTAAACATCGACTTGGCGGCTTCGGCTCGACGGCGTTTAATGCAACGCTATTCCTTAGTAATACGGTTGGTATAAATGGCTTTGCCCGCTTGGTCGCGAACGGTCACGAAATAGGTGGCGGCCGACCATCCCTCGGTGGGGAGGTCGATAGTGGTGTTGCCGTTATTCAAATTCCGGGTTTGTTCCAGCATCTTTTTGCCCGTGATATCTGTCACGTCGTAGCTGATGGTCATCGCACATTCGGTATGTACGGCTATTTGGCATTTCTTGTTGGTAGGGTTGGGATAGACTGAAAATGTGGTTGTAGCATTAGGCTCGTTTTTCACACCCGTTGTGCTGCCAAGGAGGTAGGTAATGCCGTTTTGAAGGAATGCAACCCGGTGGTTAAAGGAATCTACTAGGGCAGGGTCGAAAAAGGTACTCATTACATTCAGGCCAAGCTGGTGGTTGTGCACCATGCAGGTTGCCCCACTCAGCACATAGGATGATGGACCCATTTCGTAAATGGACTTCACTCCCGGGCGCGGTGTAACTTCATCGGCATACCAAAGTGTGGAAAACTCCCATAGAAGAGAGTCTGGAAACAAGGTGGATGCAGTGGACACCCTGTCTGCTTGGGGCAGACCCAAGCCACCGTCGTCCACATAAGATTGACCGTTGTACGATTCCAGACCCATGTAATCGTAGGCAAAATTGCCCGGCGCGAAATGGGCTGAGTCGTTATAGAGTTGGTACAGGATGTCTATCCCGATAATCCAAACGGGCTTGCCTGAAGAGGCGTAGGTGGTTAGAGTGGGCGCACCGCTTGCCGAACCGCTCCACAAGTAAAGGCCCACCCCATCGGTAGAACAATACCACACCACGAGGTCGAAGGTTGCCATCAGGCTGTCTGAAGGATAAGCACCCAAGGAGTCGGGAATGCTCCAATATTGATAACCACTGTATATGGAATGGTCCATATCGTTGCGCACGGTGTCGGTATTGTAAAAAATGTTATTGTTGTCGTTAACGAACAATATGTGCTGTGCCGATGCGCTGCTGAGGATGCCAAGAAGCAAGGCGGTCGTCAAGGCGGCAGTATATAGCATATTGCCACAGACCTTGTTGAATCGGTTTTGAATGTTTCTCATATTCGCAATGTTTGGTTGCCAAAAATATGGAATTATGTTTGTGGAGAAAAATGTTTGTTGGGGGGATGGTGTACCGTGGTCCGTTTATTGGAAGGAGCGCGCCAATGGTATTTGCAGTAATGGTGTGTTCAAAGATAATATTGTCTTGTAAATTTAATAATTTTATGAATTAAATTTATGTTTTCCGAAAGCCTCGCCGAGCGCGTTTTCAACTTTTCACCCGCTGAAACCTTGTCGCCACATTATATTTGTATCCCATTGAGTGCTGCAATTATGAAGTCTCCTAGACCACCCCGAACACCGGTTTCGAAATTGGATGCTGAACGGCCGGCCGCGACTGCTACTCAGCCTGCGGCAGCCGGGTTCATTTGGCGTCGAGATTACCCCTACTTCGTTTTATCGCTGTTGGGGTTGCTGCTCTATTGCAATACGTTCACCCACAATTGGGCTTACGACGACCTCATGGTCATCCTGAAAAACGGCTATGTGCAACAGGGTGTTTCCGGCATCCCCAAGTTGATTGGCGGAGATAGTTTCCAAGGGTTTTCGGAAAGCATGAACGAGGGCGCCGACCAGCTAACCGGGGGCCGGTACCGACCCCTGAGTTTGGTCACGTTTGCAATTGAGCAACAAATATTGGGGATTGATGTGCCCGAATCCGCTACATCCGGGACGGGTCCCGAGGAATTGGCTCGTCAAAAAGCCGCTTTCGAGCGGCACGAGGCCAAAATACATGCCGATATGGAGGTGCGCCACGTGGTTAATGTACTGCTCTACATCGTTTCTGTGCTGATGCTCTACCATCTTCTGGCTAAGTTCTTTTTTACCGACGGTCCATTGGGCGCTCTGGTAGTCGCAATGCTTTTTTTGGTGCACCCGGTCCACACCGAGGTGGTTGCCAATGTAAAGGGACGAGACGAAGTGTTATCGTTCTTATTTATCGTTTCAACCCTTTACTACAGTCTCCTGTTTGCCGAAACGCAGCGGGGCCGTTACCGCATCTTGGGATGTCTGACCTTGTTGCTGGCGTTGCTTTCCAAGGAGTACGCCGTCGTAATGGTGGTCGTGTTGCCGGTCACCCTTTGGGTGTTCCATAAGGGGTATTCGCCACTCAAGTCCATTCAACAAACAGTAGTGTATTGGCTGCCGGTGGCAGCGTATCTGCTCCTGCGCACCCGCGCAACCCACGCGGGGCAAGTTATTGAAGGCGATATCATGAACAATCCCTATTGTTGGGCTACACCCGTTCAGAAATTGGCGTCGGAATGTGCGGTGCTTTTCCGGTACGCGGTTTTGGCGGTGTTTCCGCATCCTTTGTCGGCCGACTATTCCTATAAGCAGATTCCCTATTCCGATTTTTCCGATATCAAAGCCTGGCTGGGCATTGTCCTGTATGCGGTGCTCGCCGTTTGGTGTGTGGTCGCGCTTCGTAAGAGGTCGTCGGTAGGGTGGGGACTCGCTGTTTTTTTGCTCTTCCTGTTACCGGTGTCCAATATTATTGTGAATGTAGGCACGCCCATGGGCGACCGCTTTCTTTATCACGCATCCTTGGGCGTAGTCATTTTATTGGGCGTGTTGGGACAGAGGCTCTATACCGGGCTCCTCGCCGGCGGTAGGCAAGGTATGGCCAAGTATGGTTTGGGAGGGCTCCTTGGCCTAATTTTAGTAGCCGGAAGCGTGCGGACCGTGGCGAGAAACGCCGACTGGGCATCGAACAGCACGCTCTTCCTGCACGATGTTGCCGTGGTGCCCAACAGCGTTATTGCCAATACAAATGCGGGCGTGGCGTGCACAGGGTATTCTGCATCTGCGAAAGACACCGCAGAAGAGCGACGCTGGCTGCGTAGAGGGATCGGCTACTTCGATCACTGCATAGCGCTGGATTCCAAATATGTGAGTGCCTACATCAACCGAGGCTTCGATTACTACAAGTTGGGCCTCCTCGACTCGGCATTGAACGACTGCGATGCTGCAATCATGCTGTATCCCACCCATCCCGACTTGGCGTTTTTGTCTAATGCGCTGTCTGAGCATTATGCCCGCTTGGGCTATGATGCAGCCGTGAACCACAGGTTTCAGGATGCCGTTCAATACTGCACCATGAGTTTGCGCGCTAAGCCAGACAATTATGACGTGGCCTATAATCTGGCATTCGCACTGTGCCAAAACCAGCAGTATGCAGAGGGTAGAAAAGTGCTCGTGAAGCTCTTGAACGCCAAGCCCGACCATAAACAGGCAGCCGATTTGTTGCGGCAATTAGACCACGCACTTGAAGCACAAGGCCAAAGCCAATAGGTTATGCGGGAATTTGACATTTGTCAACCGCCACCCCATAATTTTATCGAACCTTTGTGTTCGAAAGGGTTAATTTTGTTCACTGACATTCTGTAAAACCCAGCACGCTTGCCATGATTTTGGAACACCCACTCATCGACAATTTGGAGTTGCTTGCGCAACAAGTAGTGGAGGGTTTCATTATAGGCTTGCATAAGAGCCCATTTCATGGTTTTTCGGTGGAGTTTGCCGAACATCGACTCTACAATCAAGGCGACCCTTTGAAACACATCGATTGGCGCGTGTTTGGTAAAACCGAGAAGCTTTTCGTAAAACGGTTTGAAGAAGAAACCAACCTGAGGTGCTGCCTAGTGCTCGACACTTCGTCGTCCATGCAATATCCCGATGATGAAAAGAAGGTGAGCAAACTCACGTTTTCGTGCGTAGCGGCTGCTGCATTGCTGCAGTTGTTGAAGCGGCAATTGGATGCTTCCAGCTTGGTATGTTTTGACGACAAAGTGGAGTATATGTCGGAGTGCCGATCTGCACACAGCCATTATAGGATGCTTACCAACGAGTTGCAACGGCGCATGGCTGTTGTGGATGCGAATAAGCGCACCGATGCCGTGGATGCGTTGCACTTGGTAGCCGAGAAAATGCATCGCCGCTCGCTGGTGGTGATATTCTCAGACATGATGGATGATGGGGAGGATACCGACCGTTTGTTTGAGGCATTGCAACACCTCAAATACAACAAACATGAAGTCATCCTGTTTCATGTAGCCGATGGAGACAAAGAAGTAGACTTCAATTTCGAAAACCGTCCTTATGAGTTTATAGATATGGAAACCGGAGACCGCGTGAAATTGCAGACGGGGTCGGTGCGGGAAGCCTATGTAAACGGGGTGGCTGCGTATCGGAAAGAGATAGAAGAGCGCTGCCACAGGTATCAAATAGACCGCGTTTGGGCAGATTTAACAAAACCTGTGGACGAAGTGTTGAATGCGTTCCTCATCAAGAGAAATAAATTGATGTAATAATTGGATTTTTTCTACCTTTGCACACCCTTTTAATTAAAAGTATTATTAAATTGGCTCAACTGACAACGGGCCGCCAGAGCAAAAACGATGAAGCACACCCGGGAATTTGAAATAGCTTGGCAGGGATTGAAGCCCGGACTGCAGCAATTTGCGTATGAAATAGACGACAAATTCATGCAGGAGAAGGGTGGAGACCCTTTGTGTAGCAATTGGAACGCCAAAGTAACTTTGGGCTTTGACAAGCACGAGAGCTTTTTTATCCTTAATTTTGACGTTAACGGCGGTGTAACCGTGCAATGCGACCGCTGCGGCGACGACTTCGAACTGCGGTTGTGGGACGAATTCAAGCTTGTGGTCAAGCTGGTGGGTGAGGATGCCGCAGAGCTCGAAGACGAGGACGATGTGGTTTTTATCTCCAGAGGGGAAACCGTCATCGACATCTCCGATTGGCTTTATGAATTTTTAATGTTAAGTTTGCCCCTACAGCGGATTCATCCCGATGGGGCTGATGGGGAAAGTGGGTGCAATAAGAAGGCATTGTCGCTGCTCGAATCGATGAATGAAATACCCACGGCCGAAACCCAACAAATTTGGAAGGGCTTGGAAAGGTTGGCAAAACCCGATGAAAAATTGCCGGAAATTGGTTGAAAAAGGTTAATATAGTAGTAACAATTATAAATAGTTAAAAATGCCAAATCCAAAAAGACGGCACTCGCAACAACGGGGCGCAAAGAGAAGGACACATTACAAAGCAACCGCTGAAACTTGGAGCATCGACACCGTGACGGGCGAAAGCCACTTGCGCCATCGTGCACATTGGTCTGAGAACAAACTGTATTACCGTGGGAAAGTCCTGATAGACAAGGCTCCCGCAGTAGCAGGAGAGCAAAATCCGTAGACAAACACCGGACACATTATTAATGAAAATAGGGCTTGATTAATGAAAATAGGGCTTGACATAATGGGTGGCGACTTTGCTCCGGCAGAAGCCATAAAAGGGGTGCAACTGTATTTCGAATCCAACAGTGATGACAACATCCATATTGTACTATACGGTAACACCGCAGCGACTGCTCCTTATATTTCATTGATAGAGCCCTATCGCCATCGGTATACCTTTATTGAGACCGAGGACATCATTGGCATGACCGACCATCCCACGAAGGCCATGAAGGAAAAGCCCGACTCCGGCATTGCCAAAGGCTTTTACATGCTCGCCAAGGGAGAAATCGATTCTTTCATCAGTGCAGGTAACTCGGGTGCCATGCTGGTGGGAGCCATGTATAGCGTGAAGCCCATTGAAGGGGTGCTCAGGCCGTGCATCGTGTCGCCGGTGCCTCGCATCGACGGGAATTACAACTTCCTACTCGACGTAGGCTTGAATGCCGACTGCAAGCCCGAGAACCTCGTTCAGTTTGCCCAACTTGGGTCGCTGTATGCCAAACACATGTTGGGGGTAGACAAGCCCACGGTTGGTCTGCTCAATATTGGCGAGGAAGAAGGAAAGGGAAATATTCTTGCCCAAGCTTCTTATCCACTCCTTAAGGAGCAGAAAGACATCAACTTCGTGGGTAACGTGGAGGGACGGGACGTTTTCCTCAACAAGGCGCAAGTAATTGTTTGCGAGGGCTTTGTAGGCAACATCACGCTCAAACTCGCGGAGTCGATTTACGAAATCCTGAGGGTGGAAAAAGGCCTTGATGAGCCATTTTTGGACAGCTTCTGTTTCGAGACCTATGGGGGGTTGCCCATTCTCGGCATCAACAAGCCTGTACTCATCATGCATGGAATTTCGCATGCCAAGGCATTTAAGAATGTGATAGGGGTGGCTTGCAAATATGTAGGCTCCAACCTTACCGATGCCCTCAAGGCTCAGTTCAAGCAAGTGGCCGCCGAGTAGAGCGTATACGTATCGAAAAATTTGAATGCCGGGGTGTTGCTACACTCCGGCATTTTTAGCTATGCCTTATATGCTATTGGTGTGGTCCTCCCACCAGCCGCATCCACGCCTTTGCCAAAATATTCGTAACCTTCTTTCGGTATCTCGATAATTCTCCCGTGGGCTGAAAGTTCTCCCAAGGTGTTTGTTGCAAGTAGTGGAAAAACCGTTGCCTGTACTCCGGATTGTGGGAGTAAGTGCCATAAATGGGTTTGCGGTCTACGAAATGGATGTTGTAGGGAGATACCGACGCAGATGAAGCGAAGGTATTCCACAGGGGGTCTAGCTCGTGCCAGTGGCGTGCCAAAACAACATTGAGGCCGTATTGGTCGGGATATATGGCAAATTCCATATTTTTCGAAATCGTTTCCAACATTCGCTCCGTTATTTGGTTGTCGCGCCAACGGTCTACATCAATCAGCAACAGTCCCGAGTTGAAATACAGGTTGTTGGGCGACAATCCCAGTGCATTATAGTTGCGAATGCCACCCCATTCACATTCGAAATTCTTGATTCTAGGGTCGGTAACGGCACCAATTACGCACACACCAATGTCGGTTCTCCAAAGCTCCGTCAGGTCTCTGCAATTAATCATGTCCACATCCAAGTATATCAGCCGTTTGATGTGGACCGGGAGAAAAAATGGGAAAGCATACCGGTAGTAGATATTGAGGGGGAATGTACTGCGGTCTATGGGCAGTTTGGTTCCCTTTGGGAAAGCGTCTTTGTAGTTCTTGATATGCAGTCGGGAAATATCAGGGTTCGGTGTTTGTTCCAATTTGCGCAATCCCGATTTCGATATGCCGTTGTCTATAACCCAGAAATTGACGACTGTGTTCTTGTCGACATGGTGCTCCACGCTTTTGATTAGGGCGGCCAATAATGGCAGATAGTGGTCGTCGGTCACCGTAAGCACGTGGATTTCTGGGCGCATGGTAAGGTTATTTGGGTTGCCGACTTTCGAAGCAGCTGATGGCTTTGTAGATTTCCTCGATATTGTTTTCCCAAGTGTGGGTGGCGGCAAAATCTCGGCGTGCCTGCTCGAGAGTGGCACTGTTTTCTTGTATTGCCTGGTTGATGTACTTGGTGTATACTGTGCCCGACGTGGCCAAATAAGTATGCTCGGCAAAAATGCCCATCGCTTCGGTTTTGGTGGCAACCACGGGCTTGCCCATAGCCAAATATTCGTCTATCTTTCTCGGGTAATTACCAATGGTGACCGGGTTGACCAATTGTGGGTTGATGCACACATCGAAAGCATTGATGTAGGCCGGCAAGGTGCCGGGCGGCTTGCCCCCGGTAAATATGATGTTTGAAATTTGGTGCAACCGGCTGGCCTTAAAAGACTCGTCTTCGGGCCCTACGAGCACCACGCTCTTGTCGGGATTGTTTTCGGCGATTTCGGCAATAACCGCAATATCCAAACGTATACTTTGCAAGGCACCCACGTAGCCAATAATGGGTCGGGCCACACCGGCCAAGTCGGCAGGTATGCCGGTGTCTTTCGGGTTTGAGAACATGTCCAAGTCGCAACCTTGCCCTACGTATACCGAATTGGGGTTGTATTTTCGGCAATAGTCGGCAAGGTAAGTGGAGTTTGCCATGCAGATGTCGCTCTTGGCTATCAGTTTGGGCTCCAGTACCGACCCATGGAATTTCCAGTAGTCTACACCGAGCATGAAATCGCGGGAGTAGTAAATGCTCAATTTGGGCCTCAACATTTCCTTCAGGTAGTAGGACCTGAACATGTCGTTGTCGTTGAATAGGATGACGTCTTCAAAACCCAATTCGGCCATAGCCTTCAATATGGATTTGGCAAATAACCGGTTGTTCCGCCGATTGAGGGCATTGAAAAGCGGGCGCGATTTGAGCCAAGTGATGGATTCCACCAAACAATCGGGGTAGAGGTTCCATAGCCGGTCTTGCAGCTTGATGAGGCCGGGAATTCTGTGTTGAATCACCTCAACCCGCTTTCTCACTTTCTCGTTTTCTTTTCCCTTCATCAAGGTAAACCTGTCGAGGGCTGAGTTGACGTAGAGCACGTTATTGTGCTTACTGAGTTCCAGCGCTATGTTTTTGCAGTTGCTGCCAATCTCGACATCCCAAGGCTGTTGGCCGACAATGACGAAATTCCTGTTTTTGAGGACGTTACTTGTTTCCATTGTTCAACATGTTTTTCTGGTCGTCCAGCTTTCTTACTATGATGATGATTGCTGCAACAAGATAGAAAAAAACATTGGAAGGGAATTGCACCAATGCTTCCTGGGGGAAGTTTCCAATGTGGAATGCGAACACCACCAATATCATGGCTAGGCAATACGATTTGAGTTGAGGGTCTTTAATGGCATAGTAGTTGTTGATGCCCACCCTCATAATGGTAAACATCAAGGTGCACATAATGATGAGCCCCAGCCAGCCGCATTCTACCGCCACCCGCACGTAGCCGCTGTCGGGTGGGAAGTGGGCCAAGTAGGAACCCGGTGCGAACCGCAGTCCCCATTCGCCGGTCGCACCAAGGCCACCACCCATGGGGTGGGAGAGGATGTAGGGCTGAATGCGCTTCTGGTTGTTCTTCCGCACCAAGTAAGACAAGTCGTTGTTGGGTTTGAAGGCAGTTTGGAAGCGGTAGAGGGTATTGTTGGACGTAGGCACGTTGATCAAGACCAAGAAGCCCAATGCACCGCAAATGGCAATAATCAAAATGGTTCGGTTGAATTTCAATATGGCGTATAGAATCATGGCAGCCGGTGTGAGTACAAATGCCCCACGCGTGCCCGAGTATAGCATACTGTCGGTAAAGAGGAGCGCAAGGAAGCCGAGCACCCACTTCTTCCACTTGGCCATGGGCCCCGTCATGAGCCCAATGCACAGCAAGCTGCTCACCACCATGGTATAGGCAAAAATTACGGGGTCGTTGAAAATGGAGAATTTACGCCAAGTGCCGCCAATAAACAGCAGCAATGCAATATTGGGGTCGGAATGCAGGTAAGCGTCCTCGAACGGAAAAAAGCCGACAAACTCCTGTTTTAGGCCGTATATGGCACCTATTGTTGCCAAAATCAACCATAGTTTGAAGATGGTTTTTATGAATGACAACGTGCGGATGTTGTACAGGAAAATGTAATACATGACCATGACCACGGCAACGCTGCGCACGGTATATACCCAAGCCAACCGCGACTCTGCGGCAGGATTCGCCACCTCCAATAGGTTGTAGACAATCCATATGGTAATCATCACACTTATGGGGCCTTTGAATATCGAAGTGTCTTTATGCCGTTTCTGCTTGATGAGCATACTTATGATGAACAGGAATTCCGTTCCGTCCATCAAAGTGCCCAATGGGAAGTTGACCCCTACCCGCAGTATCAGGAAGAGGAAGTAAGACATGGTGAGGAAAAAAATGATGCCTATTTTGGGATAGGCCACTATGGTATAAACGGCCGGCACGGCAATGAACAACCCCAATAGCACAATGCCGAAAACCATTCCGAATTGCGCTACGCCAACTGCAGTGAGCATCCCGAATGCGGCGAGAACCCCATAACCAAACTTGTTGTTGAGTTTTTCCTGAATGAAAACCCGTGTCAAAAACGCCTTTTTGAAAAAGCGTTTTTCGCCTTTGTCGGGCGCAAGTTTGATGTAGATTTCTTTACCCACTACAGGAAAAGCAGTTTGATGAAGAAGTAGTAGATGGCCACAAACGAAAACACGATCGCCACTATGCGCGTCACCTTGTCGGTCTTTTCCTGTTTCAGTTTCTTCAGTTCTTCCAAACGTTGTTCGGACTCTGCTTGACCGGGGCGCATGGGCTTACGTTTTGTTGATTTCGTTGATGGATTTTGCGTTGTAGTGTTGGGTGGCCACGCTCAACTTGTTGGCATTACGTGCCCTCATGAGCGACAACACTTGTAAGAACATGAATTTCGGTATACCGACGAGCGATTTGATGATGCGTTTGTCGGGCTTGGAGCGGATGATGGCCGCCAAAAATCCTAGCACAAACAGGATGAACGCCCCCACCCAAATCAGTGCACCGATAGGGGAAACCAGTATGTTGATGCCCAAAAATACGACCGAAAGCAACAGAAAAATGAAGAGCGGTGGACGTAGCAAAATAACCCCAAACAGCAATTGGTTGAAGTTGAAACCTGCCAAACCTCTGCCCACCATAGAAAAACCGAATTTGAAGTATTTGAACCACGTATTGATCCACCTTGCACGCTGCTTCACCAATTGGTCTGATTTCGATGTCTTTTCGTCGAACACGATGGCGTGTTCGTTGAAGGCGATGCGGTGGCCGCGGTTCACGATTTCGCGCTGCAGTACTTTGTCGAAGCCTGCACCCGTAATGTCCAGATGTTCCAAGCATTCCCGGTAGAGCGATACCTTGAACGCCATGCCCGAGCCGCAGAGCGTGGCCGATGAACCCAAATTGAATAACAATTGCCCATCATAGAAGTGGTAGTAGATATCGCGGGAGGCATCTAAGCAGGCAAAAGTGGTATCTAAATTTTTGGCTTCGCGAAGGCCTTGAACCGCATCGAAGCCGGCATCGAAGCATTTGTTCAGTTCGTTGAGGCATTCAGGATCGGCCAGATTGTCCGAGTCAATAATAATCAGCACATCATGGCTGCGTCGGAATCGGTTGATGGCGTAAAAGTGGGAGCGGGTGTTGCTGGCCAGGGTGGTCTCGGGCCGGAGTACCACTACCCGTGGGTCTGCAAACTTCAAATTGGCGACGTCGCATTTGTCGGCCACAATGTATATGATAAATTTGTTGTAGTGGATGTTCAGGAGTGATTCCACCACAGGTGGTAGGGAGTCTGTTTGTTCGTAGGCAGTCACTATAATGGCATAATCATATTCGGTAGGGCTGGCTACCGTCTTCCATCGTGTTATCTTGGGTTTCACCGCATAGACCAGCAAAAGCAAGAATGGTAGTGCCAAATTGTAGCCAATCAGGATTTCCACAGCATAAAAAACGTATTTTAGAATAATGACGGCCATATCATGTCTTATTACAATGCTTTTTTGGATTCTGTAACCTTAAAGTCTGACGCAGTTACGCGGTTGAGTACCCACCCCACGAATTTCGGACCCAAAGAACGCAAGTATTCTATTTGTAATTCCATGGGACGGTTGATGGGGTTGTTGGCCTCAAAAATAGAGACTACGCCGTCAGACAGTTCAAACCATTCTTTGGCATCGTTGAGGGTGTCTAGCGATGAGGTCTCAATGATGACGACGTCGAAAATGGTTCTCAGTTCTTCCAATACCTGACGAATGAAATCCTCGTTGTGGATTTCGAACAAGGTATGCTCGCCGCCCCTGTTGCCCAAGATGCGCAGTTTGTCGGCATCATCAGCATTCTGGAAACTGATATCGCCCGAGAAGTAGTCTTCCAGAAAAAACTCGGGGTCGGCAATTTTGCTTATTTCCGGATTCAAGAAGTTGCCGTCTATCAAGAGCACTTTTTTGCCCACCATTTGATAGGCATATGCCATACTCAGACAAAAAAGCGTTTTACCAACGCCTTTTTTGAGTCCGGTAACTGCCACCACATTGCCATTCTTTAACGACAACTGCAACTCGAAGCGGGTGTTCCTGAGGAGTGTCCGGAACTCTTTTTCAATCGGGTTATCCAAATCCGTCTTCCATAATCTGGTAATTTCCAGAACATGGCTTTTTATTACGGGGAAGAAACCCAACACCCGCATGCCGGTGGCTTTCTCCAACTCCGCAACCAAGGTGATGGAGCTGTCGAGATAGGAAAGGATGAACAACACGATAAAATAGATGACGAAAACCACTACCCCCGATACAATAATCAAGATGGCTTTTTTGGAAGGCTGAGGATCGCCGGGTTGGCCTATTTCGATTTGCTTGAGGCGTATAGCAGAATTGAATTCTTCGCTGATTTGATTGTACCGTTTCAGAATCTCGATATATTCTTGGCTCGCTACATTGATATCGGCCTCCATAGATTGAATGACGGCTTCGTTGGGCACCAAAGAATCAAGCCGGGCATGAATTTTCTCGCTCTCTTCGGAAAGCGATTTGATGCTGTTTTGTGCCAGCGAAAGGTCTATCTCCAATTTCAGCTTCTGAGCCACCAAATTTTCCTTGGTAGCCAGCGGATTGGTGATGTATCGGTCGGTAGACTGGTTGATTTTTTGCGCCAGGCGGTCTCTCAGCGAATCGATTTTGGCCTTGACGGAATTGTCGAAACCGGTTTTGATGTAGTCGTCATTTAGCCGGTTAAGTTTTTCACGAAGTTTCACGATGTCTCGGTTCACCATGGACATCTTACTTTCAATGTATTGCTTGTCGTTTTGGTCGAATTTGCTGTTGATGGTTTCAATGGCACCCGTATTGGCTCCCACCACACTCTGTGCTACCTTGAGGCGCGTATCCATTTCAGACAGTTGCCCATACAATGCCCGGGTTTGTTCGTTCAAATTCAAAATACGGTTCTGTATTTTGTAATTCATCAGGTTGGACGTCTTGGCATCGAGGGAGTCCTTCTTTACTTTCAGGAGGTCGGTAACGAAGTTGAGGGCCTTGAGTTCGTTCTGCTTGGTGAGGCTGGTATAGTAACTGATAAATTCCCTCGAAATGGCATTGATGACGAAAGCCGACAGCAGTGGGTTTTCCGATTCATATTCCAAATCAATAAAGTCACTGTTTTCTACCCGATACACATGGTAAGGTTTCTTCAATCCATCGAAGTCGTATTGCATGGAAATCAATACCTTGTATAGGCCGCGTTGGTCGGTGTCGGCCATAGACAGGGGTTGGCGGGCGTTATACATTTTCGTATACACCTCAACCGCATGTTTACGGGCACTGGAGTTAAGTTGCAACAGGAGCTTGCTGGGCTTGCGGAACGGGGTTTTGGTGGTTAAGTCGTTCAGAATGAGCTCATAGGAGACTTGGTCGAATACCGTCTTCAATTGCAGCATCTGTATGAGGTTGCTGAACGACTGGTTGATTTTGTTTTCAACTTGGTCGTCCTTATCCAAAAACAGCTTTTGAGTCTGGTCTACGAGGCCGGCGGAGATGCGTGCGTGAGAGGAGTAAGTGCTTTTTTTGTCTTTTGTCAGCAGGAAAGTCAACAACATAACCGCAACCGGCAATGTGAACATTACCGGCCGGTGCTTCCTGAGGCTGTCAAAAAACTTTTTGAATTCCATTATTTGATGTCTTCCAATTTACAGCCAATCAATTCTTCCAAACTGCTTTTACCAATCAGGAACGTTCCTTCTGCCTCAATTTTTGCCTGTACAGCCGCAATAAAGCTGGCTTGGGCCCTATTGTAGTTGTCGAACGATTCTTCCCCTTTTTCGAATTTGTATTTGATTTGCTTAATCGTACTCTCAGCGTCCTCCAAGGCTTTGATGCGCCAATTCAAGATGGTGAGCTCTTGGATGTAGATAAAATACTTTTGTTTTACCGTAGCCGTGATATTCAAATCATATTCATCGCGCCCCAACTCGGCTACTTTCAGCGTTTCCTTCGCATTTTTGACGGCATTGGGTTTTTGGAAAATGTTGCCTATGCTTGTGGTCAATGCCACTTGATACCCGTTCAAACTGGGGGAGCTGATGGTGGTGGCATTACTGGGGCTATATACCCAACTGAAGGTAAATAGGTTCATCCAGTCTTCCTTACTCTTTACCACATTCAATTCGGCTATGTGTACGTTTTTTTGGAAAGCAAGATACCGTGGATAATTTGCCTTTGCTGCAATGATCAGTTTTTCTAGCGTAGTATAGGAGATGTTCGGAATCATGGACTCCTGCGGCCGGCATGGAGCCGACGCCAGCAAGCACAAAACGCACAATAAGCACTTGAGTTTTCTCGACATAAAATTCCAAAGCGGTATTTGAGGCCACCGTGGTGCCTCTACAACACCAAATTTTACTCCGTTTGGCCTATTTGCCTCTCGGAAAGCAACCGCAATCGCGCTTTGCAGTAAAGTTAGCACTTTTAAGAAACATAGAAAACGATAACTTTTTATTAAAAATAAACTTTAGCGTTCATTTTTGGTGTATCGGCTAAATGGTTTTACCCAAATACAGCAATATCTGCATAAAAAAACAGGATGAAATTGCCTCCATCCTGTTTTTCAAAATCCAAGCACTCTATACCAATTTGAAACTTTCGATGAATTTCGTCGTGAAATTGCCGGCTCTGAAGTCGGGGTTTTTCATCAACTGCATGTGGAAGGGGATGGTGGTTTTTACACCCTCTATCACATATTCGCTCAATGCACGTTCCATAGTGTTGATGGCTTCTTCCCGAGTTTGGGCTACCGCTATCACCTTGGCAATCATGGAGTCGTAGTAGGGAGGAATGGTATAACCCGCATAAATGTGGGAGTCTACGCGCACTCCGTGACCACCGGGAGTGTGCAACACCGTGATTTTGCCGGGGCAGGGGCGGAAGTCGTTATAAGGGTCTTCCGCATTGATGCGGCATTCGATAGCGTGAATCTTGGGTTCGTAATTCCTACCGGATATCGGAACTCCCGCAGCAATCTTGATTTGTTCCTTGATGAGGTCGTAACTGATTACTTCTTCAGTCACCCCGTGTTCTACTTGGATGCGGGTGTTCATTTCCATGAAATAGAAGTTACGGTGCTTGTCTACCAAGAACTCTATGGTGCCTACGCTTTCGTAATTGATGGCCGAGGCTGCCTTAATGGCGGCTTCGCCCATAGCCAAGCGCAATTCGGGCGTCATGAATGGCGAGGGTGACTCCTCTACCAGCTTTTGGTGGCGGCGTTGAATGGAGCAATCGCGCTCACTCAGATGGCAGACTTTTCCAAACTGGTCGCCGGCAATTTGGATTTCGATGTGGCGGGGTTCCTCCACAAATTTCTCCATATATACACCATCGTTTTTGAACGATGCACCGGCTTCAATTCTGGCTGTATTGTAGGCATGTTCCAGTTCCGACTCTGCCCAAACCACACGCATACCCTTGCCACCACCGCCGGCGGTAGCCTTGATGATGACGGGATAGCCCATGGCCTTTGCGATGGTCTTGGCTTCTTCGGCACTCTCCAGCAAGCCTTCGGAACCGGGAATTACAGGCACTCCTGCACGAATCATGGTTTCCTTGGCCGTCATTTTATCGCCCATCGAGCGAATCATTTCGGGCGTTGGGCCAATGAATTTGATGTTGTATTGCGCGCAGATTTCGGAAAAATTGGCGTTCTCAGCCAAAAAACCGTAACCCGGATGGATGGCATCGGCATTGGTAATCTCTGCCGCCGCCATGATGTGTTGGATATTCAAGTAGGAGTCGGCACTCTGGGGTTTGCCAATGCATACCGCTTCGTCGGCAAACCGCACGTGCAGGCTGTCCTTGTCGGCAGTGGAATAGACGGCAACCGTCTTAATCCCCATTTCGCGACAGGTGCGAATCACACGGAGTGCGATTTCTCCACGGTTGGCTATCAATATTTTCTTAAACATTTGACGATGTCTTTTTAAGATGCTGTTCCAATCATGCGTCGGTAGGAACCGACAAAAAACAAACATGCCACACGGTAACATGTGGCATGGTAAAATGGAGGTAGGCTAGAGGGGTTCCACCAAGAACAAGGCTTGGTCATACTCTACAGGCGTACAGTCATCGGCAATCACTTTTATGATCCTGCCCGATACTTCGCTCTCAATTTCGTTAAACAGTTTCATGGCTTCGATGATGCAAAGCACTTGGCCGGGACGTATTTCGTCGCCCACATTTACGAATGACGGTTTGTCGGGTGAAGGGCTGCGGTAAAACGTGCCAATCATTGGCGACTTTACGGTGATGGTGTTGGAAGGAATGGCAGGGGCGGCAGGCTTGTCGTTGCCTGCACCCGTAGCAGCCGCTTGGGGCAACAGTGCAGGCGCTACCGGTTGTTGATAAACCGGAACAGGGGCAGGAATATAGCCACCGGCTTGAAGCGGGTTGGTGTGTTCCTGCTTGATTACGATTTTGAAATCGCCCTGCTCGATGCAGAGCTCACTGATATTCGATTTATTGATTGTTTTTATCAGTTCCTGAATCTGCTTGTATTCCATGGAATAAGAATTTTGATGTGTACAATTTATTCTTTCACGCGCTCAATATAGTTACCGGTCTTGGTATCTATCCTGATAAGTTCTTCAGCATCGACAAACAAAGGAACCATGACGGTAGCACCGGTTTCAACAGTTGCGGCTTTCATGGCACGGGTGGCGGTATCGCCTTTCACACCGGGCTCGGAGTAGGTAATACGCAAAATTACGTTTGGAGGCAATTCAATGCCCATCGGCGTTTCTGTTTCGGTATTCACCAGCACGAAACATTCTTGTCCTTCCTTATAAAGTTCGGGCCTTTCCACCTTGGTCTCTTCAACAATGATTTGCTCGAAGGTGTTGTTGTCCATCAAATTGAAACCGGAATCGTCTTTGTATAAAAACTGATAGGGACGGCGTTCAACGCGAACAGGAAATATATTGTCACCGGAGTTCCATGTGTGTTCTATGGAACGGTTGTTGTCAACGCCTTTCAATTTTGCCCACACTTTTGCCGCAGCGCGTGCCGTTTTGTTTTGTCCGAATTCAACTACTGAATAGAGGCTGCCATCAAGCTTGATGATCAACCCATTGCGCATATCTGCCGTTGTAGCCATGAATATTTAGCTTTTGGTTTGGTAGCTTGCAAAAGTAGTAATTATTGCCAAACGCCCAAGTTCGCCCCAAACATATCGCAAGGGTAGGTTTCAGCCACTTCTTTGGCGAGCCGGTGCCAAAGAAGCATGCCGCGAGGCAATCCGTTAGTCTTCAATGAGTTTCATTTCGTCAATGAGGCGTCCGCATCCGCCGAATCGCTCAGTGATGAACAAAACATACCTGATGTCTACCGCAATATTCCGGCAAACCTTTTCCGAAAACCAATAGTCGCTCATCGTGCCTTCAAAGGCTCGGTCGAAGTTGAGTCCGATGAGCCTTCCGCGACTGTCCAGCACGGGGCTGCCCGAGTTGCCGCCCGTGGTGTGGTTGGACGCCGTGAATGCCACGGGTACTTCGCCACCTTCTGCCCACCTGCCGAAATCCTTGCTGCGGTAAAGTTCTTTCAGCTTTTGCGGCACTTTGAAGGAAGCTTTCGTGCTGTCGTCCAGGGCCACTACATCGCCTAACGTGGTTTGGTAAATGCCTTGTTTTTTCGATTTTCCGGCCTGAATGCCTCCCACTTTGCCATATGCCACCCTTAAAGTGAGGTTTGCATCCGGGTATAGGGTTTTGTCGCCGGCCATCTCCATTTGGCCCTCCATGTATAGCCGCCGTAAATATTTCATTTCCTTGGCGTATTCCGAAAGTTGTGGTGCAATAGTACTCTTGGTGGCGCGTTGCAGGGCTATAAATATTTTCCAGGCAGGGTCGCCTGTAATCCAAGCAGAATCCGATTTCCGCAGCGATTTCAGCATGGTTGCCATTTTTTCGGTGTAGGGCAACACGGATGTGCGGTATATTTTATCTCCCCATGCCTGTACGTTGCCGCCGGCATTTTGAAGGGCATCCTTTATTTGCGGAGAAACGTAGGTGGGGCTTGCCGCGAAATACATCTTCATGAGCGCGGCAAATACGTCTTTGTCGGTGGGGGCATCATAGTTTTTGTAAAAGCCGGCAAGTTCGTCTCCAATCTTTTTTACGGTATCTGTAAATGCGCTGTCGGTCAAGTTGGTGCGCATGCAACCCAAAATTTTGTCAGCAATAGCTGCAATTTGTACAATCTCTATTCCCGTTACGGTCTCCCGTTGCAGTTGGTCGGCATACACAATGGAGTCGGTTGGTGCGGTAGCTTTTTCCATTCGTGAAATCAGCGACATATAAACCTTATTTTTTGTTTGTTGTTGGGCCCAGGCATCAAAAGTATTTTCGAAGTCCTTTTTGTGGCCTACAGCATCCGCATCTTTGAGACCTTTTATTTCGCCTTGCCATTTCTTCCATCCATTGGCAACTCCTGCATACTTGGAGGTGTATTTGAGAAAAATGCTGCGGTCGGCGGTCATGTGCCGCTGCCAGACTCCCAACTTCGCGGTACGCGCGGCTATCGCAATGGGGTCGGTTATTTCGACCACCTGTTTCAATTCGCCCGAGTAGGTGTATTCGTTAGTGGTGCCCGGAAAGCCGTAAACCAGGGTGAAGTCGCCCTTTTTGTATCCCGAAACTTTAATTTCCAGGAATTTGTCGGCCTTGAATGGCTTGTTTTCTTTGGCATATGGTGCGGGCTTATTGTCTTTACCGGCGTAAATACGGAACATGCTGAAGTCGCCGGTATGGCGTGGCCACACCCAGTTTTCATCGTCGCCCCCAAATGCCCCAATGCCGTTGGGTGGAAATCCAACCAGCCGAATGTCGGAGTAAGTGTCTGAAAGTATCATCCAATATTTATTGCCTTGGTAGTAAGGCTTTACCATGGCGTCTGTGGCGTAGTTCTTCCTATACTTAGCTTCGAGGTCCAATATGCGTTTCGACGCGATCGAGTCGCGGAGCTTGTCAGACGCCGTGTCGGCAATTCCGCCTAAGACGTCGGCCGTCACGTCTATAAGTTTTCGCACTATTGTGACGGTTAGGCCGGGGCAGGGGAGCTCTTCATCGTTGTGCATGGCCCAAAAGCCATAAGCAAAGTAGTCTTTGTCGGGGCTGCTCAGCCTTTGGGCACTCCCATAGCCGCAATGGTGGTTGGTGAGTACCAAGCCCTTGTCAGAAATGATTTCGCCGGTACAGCCCTTTCCAAACAGCACCACGGCATTGTTGAGGCCGGTGCCGGTTTCGTTGTAGAGCATCTCGGTGGGTATCTGCAAACCCTCCCGCAGCATGTCTGCTTCGCGGGTTTTCAACATGGTGGGCACCCACATGCCTTCTTTGCATTTCGCACTATAGCTCCCTGTTAATCCTAATGTTATCAATACAAACATTTGGGTAAACCTGAAAAAAATCTCCTGAATTCGTGCAGATTTCATGTCTTTTACCCCAACTTTTTCACTTAAAACCATGTCTTTAATCATGTTGTAGCCTTCAGCTTTTTGATTTTGCGGAAATAAATATACACCTTTGCGTGTAAAGTTGGTAGGTTCTAATTAAATTAGCGGTTTATTACGGCAATGCCGGCCTATTCTATATATTATGAATAAGATATTGCGACTTGCAGTCCTCCTCATATTAACCCAAGTTTCATCGGCCTGGGCACAGCACGACACCCTGTTTTATGCACCCGACACCGTGTGTGTTTACCAGCCTGTAAATCTGTCGAGCCGCTACCTTAATCAAAGTTCCTACTACTGGAGTTTTTGTTCCGGCTATCTTAATAATGTACCTACGGGAACCAACATGGGGCATGGCTTCGGCTTCCACCATCCCGGCAATATCGACATTGCCTTGGATATTGCTACGGGCAATTACTTTGGCTTCGTCGTAAACAGTACTACTAGGGAGCTCATCCGCCTCAACTTTGGCAAGAGCCTTAACAGCATACCTACCACCACCAATTTCGGCAACCTCACCAATGGCCTCCCTGTCAATCCTACGTCGTTGTTCATGGTGCGCGATACTTTTTCGGGCAATTGGTACATCTTTGTTTCTGGTGGGTATACTGCTGCCACTTCCACTATGGCGCGTATCGATTTCGGCCCGTCACTTTCCAATCCTGCACCAAATATTGCTAATTTCGGCAATCTGTTCGGTAAGTTCAATTATCCTAAAGGTATTTTCGTAGCGCAAGATGCTGCAAGCAGCAAGTGGTTCGGCTATGTATTGAATACGGCCAACAACCAGTTGTTGCGTTTGGAATTCTCCTACAACATCTCCAATACGCCGTTGGTAACCAATTTGGGTAATCCATCTGGCCTGTTCAATTATCCTACCGACATGGCGGGCATTTTCGACAATGGTGCCTGGTATATGTTCGTTACCAATGCCGGGTCCAATTCGTTGCTCCGCCTCAACTTGGGTACGTCACTCGACCCCGTTGCCGTTACCGGTACAGATTTGGGCAACTTCGGTTATAAGATACTCGTTCCGTCATCGCTCTCTCTCAACCGCGACTGCGGGGGCTTGTACGCCTATGTGACGGACAGTACGTCTAACCAATTGGTTTGCGTGCGTATGGCAAGTGCGCTCGGGTCGTTCTACGCTGTCGACTACAGTGACATCGGGGCCATGAATCTGCCA
>CAIVHI010000317.1 GCA_903905685.1 uncultured Bacteroidota bacterium
CCAAGTTTACGGTTACTTACAAGGATACCGAAATCCTATTGGCCAAAAAGGAGTTCGAACTGCTGTCGCTGTTGGCCTCCAAGCCCGGCCGCGTATTCCTCCGAAACGAAATCCTGCAACGCGTATGGGGCACCGATGTCATAGTGGGAGACCGTACCATAGATGTGCATATCCGTAAAATCAGACAGAAATCCGGTATCGACCTCATCACCACAGTAAAAGGAGTAGGATATAAATTCGAAATGGTGTAATTTGGTAGCATGTCGTTACTGGACACCAAAAACCTTTCGCCAAGACTCCTTTCCTTCATCACGGCACTCATCATTGCCACCGTCAATGCATTGTTGAGCTTGTTGCTTAGGCCGGTATGGTATATGCCGGTGCTGGTGTTCGTTTTCACGTTTGGCATCATCTATTTCCTGTATTTCTACACGCTCCAGCTGTTCATTTACCGGAAAATCAAAATCATCTACAAGTTCATTTACCAAATCAAGGCCACCAAGAAGGAGGAGTTTTTCTACAAAAAGATTCTCCCCCAAAAGTCGGTGGAGGAGGTGCGCGACGACGTAGAAAAGTGGGCCATTAAGAGCACCAAGGAAATTGAAAACCTGAAGGCCAACGAGCAGTTCCGTAAGGAATTCCTCATGAACTTGGCCCATGAATTGCGTACGCCCATTTTTTCGATACAGGGCTATGTAGATACCCTGCTGGAAGGTGCCATCAACGATGACATGGTGAACCGCAAGTTCCTGTCGAATACGTCAAAAAGCATTGATAGGCTGGTGCGGTTGGTGGATGACCTCGACAGGATTTCAAAATTGGAATCGGGCCGGACTCCCATCATTCAGGAGTGTTTCCAGATACAGGACTTGATTAAGGACCTCTACGAAGAATTTTCCCTGAAAGCGAAAGAGCGGAAAATAACGCTGTCGTTCAAAAAAGGCACCGAACGCCCCATCATGGTGTATGCCGATAAACAGAAAATAAAGCAGGTTCTGGCAAACCTCATAGAAAATGCCCTGAAATACAGCAACGAAAACTGCGTTGTGAATGCGGGATGTTATGAAGTTGACGAAAAGACGGTTTATATCGAGGTCTCAGACAATGGGCCGGGCATTCCTCCCGAACATTTACCCCGCATTTTCGAACGGTTTTATCGTGCCGACCGCAGCCGAAACCGCGATATTGGCGGTACCGGACTGGGGCTGGCCATTGTAAAACACATTGTGGAAGCACACGGGCATACGGTAAACGTGCGGAGCACAGTTGGTGTAGGCTCGTCTTTCGGGTTCACATTGGACAGTGAAAAGTCGGCATAGCTCCTTGGTCATCAACACGTGTTGATGGGTTTACAATGGCGAATCAAAATTTCACTTTAACCGTTGCAGGTGCTCGGCCGTTTCGTCTGCCTGCGGTCCCGTTTTATATACCGCCACCCGCTGCGCACTGTATACGCCCGTATGTCCGCTGAAATAATAGGCTGTAAAACAGGCTATTGCGTAATACAGGATGTTCTCCCCGCCAAACAGCTCCACACCCATCAAGGTGCAGGCCAGTGGAGTGCTCGTGGCACCTGCAAATACCGCAATAAAGCCTAGGCCTGCAAAAAGGTCTACCGGCGCCCCACACAGCAACGCAAACGTATTGCCTAACGCTGCCCCCATAAAGAACAGCGGGGTGACCTCCCCGCCTTTGAAGCCCGTGCCCAACGTGACTGCCGTAAACACCAGCTTCCAGAGCCAACTCGAGCTTGTCACACCGCCATTATGAAAGGCATTGATTATGGAAATGCCGTTGGGAGATTTCGACAATACACCCAAGCCCAAGTAGTCGGTGGTGCCAACAAGTAGGGTGAGCAGGATGATGGCTATGCCGCCGCAAAACGGAATCAACCATTTGTGGCGGGAAGCGAAGCAGTTGGAGATCGCCTTTATTTGGTGTGAAATCGTTGCAAATCCATAGGCGGTCAGCCCGAAAGCAATGCCCGCCAAGGTAATTTTCACCAGTAGGGGGGCATCGCAATGCAAGTAGGGTAGGATTGCAGTGGCATTCGGGGTGCTGGAGATGTGGTAATGGGTGTGGTGGATGCCCCAAGCACTGCAAACCAAATCGGCAGACACCGCAGAAATGAGACAGGGTAGGAGGGCATCATACTTGATACGGCCAATGGCCAGTACCTCCAACGCAAACACGGCTCCTGTGAGCGGGGTGCCGAATACGGCTCCGAAACCGGCGGCGATGCCCGCCATCAACATGATTTTGATGTCGGCTTTGGATAGGCGGAACCAACGGCCCAGTAGGTTGGCCAATGCACCCCCCATCTGTACGGCGGTGCCCTCCCTCCCGGCCGAGCCACCGAATAGGTGGGTAACCAGTGTAGTGAGCAGCACCAACGGAGCCATCCGTACCGGTACACCGCCGCCCGGTTGGTGAATTTCATCTACGATGAGGTTGTTCCCCGCCTCGGCATTCTTGCCGGCAAACTTATAGGCGAAGTGGATGGCGACACCCACCATGGGCAACAGGTAGAGCAACCATTCGTGCCCCCACCTTAATTGCGTAACCTCATCAAGCAGCCAGAGGAAAAGCGCCACAGATGACCCAACCGTTATAGCAATGGGTGCCACCAAAATCGTCCACTTCAAAAGGTGGATGCCGATGCCGATTTGTTCGAATTTGGATTTGACTTTATTCATACCTGCAAACAAGCGCTGTGACGGCCGGTGGCCGTCGGTTAAGTTGTGCAGGCGCCATCAGCTTTTGCAAGCGGTTGGGGAGGGAAGACACCATTTCCCGGTGATGCGGCCGTGAAAGCCAATCAAGCGCAAAGGTAGTGAGTTATAACTATTCTGTTGATGTTGGGCATTAAAAATCGGGCAAAGGCGGCTAAGCAACTCCGATAAAAAAAGCTATAGGCCACCCACCGGGCGGCCTATAGCATCAATTTACAGGACGACTTATTTCGAAGGATGCTCTTCCATGGCTTTGTAATGTTTTATTTGGTCCAAAGCATCGGGTACCACATCGCTGGTAATTACGATGAAGCTGTCCTTTGTGGCGTTCTTCATGGCGTAGTCTATGGCTTCGCTCTCCTTTTTGATGACCACAATCTTCTTGCCGGTATCGATATTGTGGATGCCGCGCGTCATAAGGTCTATGATTTCCTGCTCGGAGCGGCCGCGCAGGTTCTTATCCTGACGAATGATGATTTCGTCGAAGATTTTGGCTGCGGCCTCACCCAGCGAGATGATGTCTTCATCGCGGCGGTCGCCCACGCCGGCAATGATGCCCACCTTGGGTGATGCGTCCACCGAGCGCACGTACTTGCCAATGGCGTTCAGGCCGTGTGTGTTGTGTGCATAATCTATCATGACGGTGAAGTTGCGGAAGTGGAACAGGTTCATGCGGCCCGGCGTGAGTGCGGGAGACGGCAGGAAGCTTTGCAAGGCCAGCCTGATATCCTCGGTTTTGAAATCCTGAACATAAGTGGCCAGCACCGCCGCCAGTACGTTGGCGATGTTGAACTCTGCCATGCCCGAGAACGTGAGCGGGATGTTGTCCACCTTCTCCACCCTTATTTTCCAAGTCCCTTTTTGGATGGTGACATAGCCGTTTTCATATACCGCTGCAATGCCGCCCTTGGCGCAATGGCGCTTTACGCGCTCGTTGTCTTCCTTAAGGGAGAACAACGCGATTTTGCAGGTCAAATCTTTATGCATTTCATACACCAAGTCGTCGTCGGCATTCAATATCGAATAGCCCTCCGGGAAAACCGTGTGGGCCACAACCGCCTTCACCTTGGCCAGTTTTTCTATGCTGTCGATGCCGCTCAACCCAATGTGGTCTTCGGCCACATTGGTGATGACCGCAACGTCGCAATGGTGGAAGCCCAAGCCGGCCCTCAGTATGCCTCCGCGCGCGCATTCCAGTACCGCATAGTTTACGGTGGGGTCTTTCAAGATGAACTCTGCCGACACCGGCCCGGTGCAGTCGCCCTTCATCATCAATTGGTTCTGTATATACACACCGTCGGTGGTGGTGTAGCCCACCTTGTAGCCCATCTGCTTCACGATGTGGGCAATGAGGCGCGTGGTGGTAGTCTTACCGTTGGTGCCCGATATGGCTATAATCGGTATCCGTGCCGACGACCCCGGAGGGTAGAGCATGTCTATCACCGGCTCGGCCACATTGCGGGGCAGACCCTCGGTGGGGTCCAAGTGCATCCGGAATCCCGGTGCTGCATTTACCTCCAGCACCGCACCGCCGTTTTCCACAACTGGCGTGGAGAGGTCTGACGCCATGATGTCGATACCGCAAATGTTCAGGCCAATGATGCGCGCTATGCGCTCACACATAAATATATTGGTGGGGTGAACGAAATCCGTCACGTCGGTTGCCGTGCCGCCCGTGCTGAGGTTGGCCGTGGGTTTGAGCCACAGTTCCTCACCTGCAGCCGGAATGGTGTCCAGGGTATAGTTTTTCTTGGCCAGCATGTCCATCGTGAAGGCATCCACCTTGATGGCGGTCAGCACCTTTTCGTGGCCGTAGCCGCGGCGGGGGTCGCTGTTTACCTTGTCTATCAGTTGCTGCACCGTGTGGATGCCGTCCCCCGTCACAGCGGCGGGAGTGCGCAGCGCGGCCGCTACAAACTTGTAGTTGATGACCAGCACGCGGAAGTCGCGGCCGGTGATGAATTTTTCGCAAATCACGCTCCTCCCATACACCTTGGCAGCTTTGAGGCCGGCCACGGCATCTTCCCATGTGCGGATGTTGGTGGTGGCGCCCTTGCCGTGGTTGCCGTTCACGGGCTTCGTCACTATGGGGTAGCCTATTTTGTTGATGACCCCGAGGAGGTCGTCTTCGTCATATACTATCCGTCCGCGGGGCACGGGTATTTCTGCTGCCTCCAGCAGGTTTTTGGTTTCTTCTTTATCGCAGGCAATTTCAACGGCAATGCTGCCCGTAGTGCTGGCAATCGTGGCCTGCACCCGCTGTTGGTTCACGCCATAGCCCAACTGCACCAGCGAGTGGCGGTTGAGGCGGATGTAGGGGATTTTGCGCTTGATGGCTTCCTCCACTATGGACCCCGTGCTTGGGCCAAGGCGCTCTTCCTCGCGAATTTCGCGGAGGGTTTGGATGTCAGCCTCCAAATCGTAAGGCTGATTGTCGGCCAAGGCCTGCGCTATGCGCACTGCCGCCTTCGCCGTATAGATACCGGCCTTGGCTTCCTGATAGGAAAATACGACATGGTAAATACCCGGGTCCTTGGTTTCGCGGGTACGCCCGAAGCCGGTATCCATGCCGGCGAGGGTTTGGAGTTCCAACGCGATGTGTTCAATAACGTGCCCCATCCAAGTGCCTTCGGTCACCCGGTTGAAAAAGCCGCCCGGTGCCGATTCCGAACAACGGTGTTCGTAGAGCGACGGCATCATACCCGACAACCGCTCCAGAAAACCCGGAATCTTGTCGGTGGGCCTTTGTTCCATTTCCTCCAAATCGAGCAGCATCACAATGAGTTTGTGGCGGTTTACGGACCAATAGTTGGGCCCGTTCATCGGCTTGATGTCCAATATCTTCATATCCCGTTGAATTTTTAGATTACAAGATAGGGAAGTTTTGTTGAAACGAGCAATCGGGAGAATTTTTTTTGCAGCCGCCGGGTATCTCGCGGCGGGAGTTTCGATGCCCGTTACCTGTTTTGACTTCGGTAGGGACATTGCAACCTGCATAGCCCCTTCCCAACGACTCAATCGAGAAATCCTGGAAAACCCATGTCGTTTAGGCTACCTGACGGTTGTGTTTTTCGGTAGGCTATGTTGACATGTAGGGTTGGGTAGTTGAGGTGGGCGATTATTTTCCTGGAAGATTTGGAAATTCCAAAATTTAGGCTAAACTTTAACATAGCAATTCGAAAGTCAAATAAACCAACGTATTAAACGGCATCACTACGCAAATGGGCACCATCAACATCAACGGCAACCAGATAGGTGGGCTTTCGGCCAACTATCCCCCCGGCTACTGCATCCGGGCGATTTATGCCGCCAACTCGCTGGAGTATGGCACGACGGCTCCCAATGCGCCCATCACGATATCGAAGAACCACCTCTTGCAGGTGGAAAACGGCATCTAGGTGACGGGATATGAGCACAAGGTGGTGCGTGTGACCAACAACACGATAAACTTGGTGCCGACCGTGGTGGCGATAACGCCGCAGTACGGCATCCGGTACAACAACTGCGTGAAGCCGTTCATCCAGTTGAACCTCGTTCAGGGCACCTATTCTTCGGGTTCCACATCCACGGGCCTTTACGGCATAGCCGGCTTCACCAATACGGCTGCCACCACCACCTGCAACAATGTGTCCAATTTCTACCGGGGCTTCATGTTCACCGGTGCGGCCAACACCCACACGTGGGGCGGCAACCGCATGGCGGGGGAGCTTCAGGGGTATTGGTTGGACGGTGCGATTGGGCCCCAGGGCAGCAGCATTTTTCCCAGCGACAATTATTGGGACGGCGTATGGACGGGCAATTCCATGACTTACGTGAATGGTTTTCCGACCTTTCCGGCGAATTCGCCGCTCTTTGTAAGGTCGGGAGCTGCATACCATCCAGGTGCTCTATTTAACGGTGCATTTCCATCCTCAAATAGGTATGAGACCGCCTCCTATATTCCTGCTTCCATGATCGGTTTCGTTACGAGCATGGGATCCGGCTATGGTTCTTGCTGGAACACCGCAGGAGCCAGGACGACCGGAGAAGGCGACACTGCCGGCACGGGCTGTGTAAGCGTTTATGTGCAGGCAGCAAGAGGCATGGCTACGTCCGACTCGACCTCGCGCCTTGCCCGCGGAACCGGCGATTCATCGACGGCTGACCCTGTGACGGACTGGATTACGCAGATGTCGGTCTATCGTGCCATAAGGGGTGACAGCACCTTGCTGGATTCGTCGGCTGTGCTGACCGCGTTCTTCGACATGGCGCAGTATCGGAGCCGGTACAAATGGCTGTCGGACATCGAGGACAGCCTGAATGGAGGCGACTTTACCGGTGCTTCGACATTGATGGCAGAAGGCATGGACGCGACTGCGGATACCATGACGGACTCCACCACCGGTGCCACTATGGAAGACGGCACTTCGGCGGACGGCGTGGTAACCAACTACCTCACGTTCTACGGCCTGTACCTGCGGTTCATGACCGATACGCTGTCGGCAACCGACAGTGGCACGCTGGCCGCATTGGCCGCCCAGTGCCCAGCTACCGGCGGTGCTGCCATCTACGAGGCTCGCGGCATGTATGCGGCGGTATTCGGCACCCAAGGCAACTTCCAAGGCGACTGCGGAATCGACACATCGGGGAGTTCATCGCGGATTTCGAGCGATGGGCAGACCGCAGGCGGCTTCAACGACCATGGCCAGCGTTACATGCTGTACCCGAATCCCAATACCGGCAGCATGACCATTACGCAGTACTTGGAAGATTTGCGTCCGTTGACGCTCGAAGTAGTTGACGGGACGGGTACAACGGTGATGAGCATGCAGACCAAGTTTACGGATTATGCGCTGCCGCTCAACTTGGGGCGGTTGGCGCCCGGAGTCTATCTGCTCCACATCACGAATGCGGAAGGGCATAGCTTCAATTTAAAATTTGTAGCCGAATAATTTCAAATCGACAAAGGTAAGCAGACAGGATATCGTCTGCTTACCTTTGTTACAACCATACAGCCATGAGGTATATATTTTCTATTTTCGTTTTTCTATTTGCTGTGGATGCAGGTGCCCAAATGAATCTCGTAAAAAACCCCGGTTTTGAGCATTATAGTGAGTGTCCAAACAATGTTGACCAAATTCATCTTGCCTATTATTGGTCCCCTTCGGATTCGACACCAGATACGGGCGGTCACGTGTCTTGGTGTGCGCCGGAACTTTGTGCGGCATGTGCTGAACCTGGCAATTTTAGCGTTCCCTGTGGATGGAGCGACTACTACCATTATGCCCATACCGGGCAGGCATTCGCCGTTGTGCAGTTTTTCGCCAATTATTCCCAGTTGGATACGGGGGGGGGTCCTACCAACGGGATTATTTGCAGGGCAGGCTATACCACCGTTTGACTCCAGGTCAGGAGTATTGTGCGAGCTTTTATGTGGTGCTTACCCATTGTTCTGCGTTTGCGACCGATAAAATGGGGGTCTACTTCGATGACGGGTCTATGGATACGGCCACCTGGTGTGCATGGCCGCAAACGGAGCACGTACCTCAGGTGTACGACACCGTGATCGTCACCGATACCTTGAATTGGACGAAGATACAGGGGACATTCACTGCAACGGGCAATGAGACCTTTTTGACCATTGGCAACTTTTTCGATTCCGCGCATACCAAAACGATTCCGACGAACTTTTGGTGGGCTGACGACAACATTTACACCTGGTACTTGGTAGACGACGTTTGCGTCATCCCTGCCGATGCGGTTGCCGATGCCGGCCCCGACCGGGTGACCTCTGCAACCGGCGACAGCGTGTGGGTGGGCGATACCACTGCCGACTACCTGCCGTGCTATTGGTACATCAACGGCGTGCTTGCCGACAGCAACATATCGGGCTTCAAGGTGCTGCCGGACAGTACGACGACCTACGTGATGGCGTTGGATGTGTGCGGGAACATTACTTATGATACGGCCGTGGTTTGGGTTTACCCCACCGCAGTAGGGTCTGTCGGAGCCATGCACGTGCTGCTGTATCCCAACCCAGCGAGCACTTCGGTGACGCTGGAGGGAGCGCGGGGGTGTGCGCTGACGCTTGTTGATGCGGTGGGGCAGACGGTATGGTCGCTGCCAGAGGCCGGCATGAAGCAGGTGGTGCCGCTGGAGGGGTTGTTGCCGGG
>CAIVHI010000318.1 GCA_903905685.1 uncultured Bacteroidota bacterium
AACACCACCATCACCAATCCCATCATTACGCCTCCTGCCACCAACGTTTACACCTTAACGGCATCATACGCGCATTGCCCCAATATGGTGCACAGTTTTGAAATTACCGTTGATACTCCGGCTATACCAGTGACCATCAACGACACCATCTGCTTGGGTATGACTCAAAACGTGAATTTGTCATTCCCCGGATATGCGTTCTACCATTTCCTTTGGACACCTGCCACTTACGTTGCCAACGACACCCAAGCCATTACAACGATAACTCCAGTAGCTGTTGGCAACTTGACATACACCATTTCTGTCATTCCCGGAACAGGTCCCACAGGTTGTTCCGTCAATGATGTGGTTCATCTGCATGTAGCCCCCAACGACTTCATCTTGGCAAATCCCGATACCATAATATGCCGTGGCCAGTCTGTTTTGGCTCGGGTGACAGGCAGCACTGAATTCTCTTATTTGTGGACGCCACCCACCGGAGTATCGGTTGTCAATATTCAGACGCCTACTCTGATACCCTCGGTTACCACTACTTATACGGTAACGGCATCGTATGCTCCCCACTGCCCCGATATGAGGCACAGCTTTACGGTTACCGTTGACACACCTGCGATACCGGTTGCCATCCACGATACCATTTGCCTCGGGATGACCGATAATGTCAATTTGACCTTTCCGGGCTCTTCGTTCTATAATTACGTGTGGACGCCTACTACTTATTTGAGTACTTCAACGTCGGCAATCTCATCGATAACGCCATTATTGACCAATACTTACACATTCACCGTCACCGTTAGTCCGGGTACCAACCCTGCCGGTTGCTCGGTGACCGATATGGTATATCTTCATGTTGCGCCGAATGACTTTACGTTGAGCAACGATGATACAGCTATCTGTAAGGGTAACTATATACAGGCATTAGTGACCGGTAGTACCGAGTTTACTTATAAATGGACCCCTGTTGCCGGAGTATCGGATTCCATTATCATGAACCCGATTTTGACGCCTACTGCGTCCACTACCTATTCTGTTACTGCTTCGTATGCGCCGCATTGTCCCGATATGGTACATCACTTCTATATTGAAGTAGATACCCTCGCAATACCGAAGACGATTTTCGACACCACTTGTCTTGGCATACCCGATTCTGTTAATCTCAGCTTCCCCGGCTCTGGCAGTTACACCTTCGTTTGGGCGCCGGCAACCAACGTCTCGAATCCGGCAGCGCCTATCGTTGCACTTGTGCCTACCGTTACCGGTACTTACAACTGGACCGTCAATGTGGCTCCCAAGGCATTGAACTGTTCGGTAAATGATGTTGTCAACCTCTTGGTGGTACCCAATTCGTTCACGATAGCACCGACCGACACTACGATTTGCGCCGGAAACAATGTGCAGATGCGGGGTGTGCCGTATCCATTGTTCAGCTATCAATGGATACCGACATCGGGTATTCCGATTTCCAATATCATCAATCCGCAAATTACGCCCGATACAACAGCCATGTATGTGGCTACCGCTACCTATAGCAGGTGTCCGCCAATGCACGATACCATGTATTTGCGGGTACAGCCCAATCCATCGGTATACGTGGGCGGCAACAGGTTCTTGTGTGAATACGACACCGTGCACATGACCGCAACCGTTAGTCCCGGATGGTATGGCAGCTATAGCTACTCGTGGACTCCTACAACGTCGTTGTTCGAATCGAACACCCAAACCGTAGTATTCAAGGATACCCTTACTCAAAAGGTGGTGGTAATCGTCAAGACCCCTAATGGCTGTGTCGGTTCCGACTCTGCACTGGTTACCGTGTATCCGGGCAATTTCTTGGGCCTAGTGGGTAATAAGGATTTGTGCCCCGGAGATTCGGCGCGTTTGACTGCTACCGGTGGTTCTCAGTACTACTGGACGCCAACAATGTATTTGACCGACAGTATTGGCGTGAGTACCGAAATACACCCCATTGGATCAGGTGTTTATACTGTCGTCGGTACAAATGCAAACGGATGTAAAGACACGGCGTTGTTTGATGTGACGGTTCACCCCGCAGCAACTATTTACCTGCCCGATACCGCATTGATATTTACCGGTGAATCTTATGCCATCAGTGCACAAGGCAACTGTACCGGCTTTATGTGGACACCTACATATGGTTTGGACCAAAACAACATTTCCAACCCAGTTGCAACTCCTGATGTGAGTATTGTTTATCATGTGACCGGTAGCACGGAATGGGGTTGTATTACTCAGGATTCTATTACGGTATTCGTTGATAATCAAACACTTCTGGCGGTTCCGAATGCATTTACTCCGGGTAATGGACCCAATGCGGAATTTAAAATTATCAAGCGCGGTGTTGCCACGTTGAATTATTTCCGTATTTTCAACCGCTGGGGGAACCTTGTTTATGAAAGCAACAGCATTGATGCCGGGTGGAATGGTGACTACAAAGGTGCGCCGCAACCATTTGGAGTGTATGTTTACATGATAGAGGCAGTTACCGATAAGGGCAAGATTTTTACTAAGCAAGGAAACGTAACATTAATTAGGTAAAAGCATATTTGAAAATGAAAACCAAGAACAGCATTTTTCGGTTGGGTATCGTTGCCTTGATGGCGATGGGCGTGGGAAAGGTAGATGCGCAAGACATACACTTCACACAGTTTGATGCCGCTCCACTTACTATCAATCCGGCTTTTACGGGCATGTTCAACGGGCAGGTTAGGGCGTGTGCGGTTTACCGCAACCAATGGTCGAGCGTAACTGTGCCCTACGTTACCTATGGTGCCTCGGTGGATTTGCCCATATTTTGGAGCAATGCCGGATACCTTGCCGGTGGCTTGCAAATGATTGATGACAAAGCCGGTGACGGAAACCTTACCAACTTTACCGGGTTGGCATCTTTGGCCTACCATTTGACGACCGGTAGAGACCAGGATGGCGACAAGCGATCTGATTTGGCCGTAGGTTTGCAAGGTGGTTATGCCAGCAAGAGTATCGACTTGTCGAAGCTTTATTTCGGCGATGAATATGTGAACGGCACGTTTGTGCCCGGCACAAGTGCGGAGAACCACATAGGCTTGGGCAATCACGTAAGCTACTTCTTGGTGAATGCCGGTATTTCTTACTCCCATAGCTTCGGCAGCAGGTTCAGCTTCACGATGGGTGCAGGTGCCAACAACCTCAATCAGCCCAACGACGCTCTGGAACAAAAGCAAAACAGCCAAACCGGTCTGGATATGCGCTATACGGGTGAATTGGGTATGGACTGGATAGCCGGAGAGCGCTTGAGTTTGCGTCCCGCCGTATTGTTCCAGTATCAGGCTACCGCTACCGAGGTTATCGCAGGTAACGAGTTTCACTATGTATTGAGCCAAAATACCGAGCCGGAGTTGAGCTCCTATACCACATCGGTGTTCTTGGGCGGTTGGTACCGCACAGGCGATGCATTTATGGTTACTGCAGGCATGGAGATTAAAGGTATACGCATAGGAGTTGCCTATGATTACAACATGTCTACGCTCAATGCGGCCAGCAACGGAAACGGTGGTTTTGAAATCGCTGTGAAGTATATGGCACCATGGTCTATGGCATTTGCAGGGTCAAGGTCGATACCTTGCCAACGTTTTTAGGCTGAAAACACGAATTTTAATCGGAAGGGCTGACTTTTTTTTAGAAGCCCTTCTTTTTTTTGAAAGTAAGTTATACTTTTATTCCCTTTTACAACGCTTACGCAAATGAGAAAACACTGGCTGCTACTTCTTTTAGTAACTATATCAGGTCTTGTTAGATATGATGTATCTGCCCAATCAGGGAAAAAGAGTTATTATAAGAATAAGGCTAATGACCCGATTTCGAGACTGCCGGATGGCAAAAAGCTGAGTTACGCCGACGAGTTATATTTTAGAGGTAGCTATTTTGAGGCTATCGACTACTATCAACAGTTGAAGAAAAACGACGAGCGTAACGTTTATTACACTTATATGCTTGCCGATTGCTATCGTGCAACCCGAGATTATGTTCCGGCATCGCACTATTATGCAGAAGCCTATGACCTGTCAAGGAGGGTATATCCGTTTTCCAGTTTCTATGCGGCAATGATGTTCAAGCAACAAGGTGAATATCAAACGGCAATTCTGTTTTTCAACAAGTTCTTGGAAGACAACAAAAAGATTGCTGCACAGAAGCCCGGTGGCGACGACATCAGCAACACGCCCTATACGCCCAAAGAAATGAAGGCAATGAAGAAACAAGCAAAGGTTGAAATCGAAGGTTGCGAGATGGCTATGTTGTCCATCAAGAATCCCGAGCCTTTTACTGTGGTGAATTGCGGACCTAACGTTAACACTTATCTTACCGAGTTGTCGCCCTATCCATTGGGCGACTCGGCATTGTTGTTCTCTACAGTGGGTCGTGAGGCAGGGTTTGAATATAATACCAAGGAAAAACACAATGAACATTTTCTCTACTCCCACAAGCAAGCCGGGTATGTAGATTCGTTCCAGTGGCCTTTACCCTTTAACGACGGTGGTTTCAACGATCCCAACTATCACATTGGCAATGGCTTCATGAGCCCAATGGGTGAGCGTTTTTACTACTCCAAGTGCGGTTTGGAAGTGCGCCACAACGGTGGTCGCGATACCGAAAAGAATGTATGCCGCATTTATGTGTCTAAATGGACTAAGAAAGGTTGGGGTACTCCTGAGTTGGTGCCCGGTGGCGTAAATGAAGAAGGCTCTTCGAACACTATGCCGTGCGTAGCGAAGGTGGGTAAGAAAGATGTGCTCTTCTTCGTGTCTGACCGCGCACTGCAAAGCCGTGGTGGAATGGACATTTGGTACAGTATCATCGACCCGCGTAACGAAAGTTACCGTCGTCCTCAAAACTGCGGTAAGACCATCAATACCCCATACGATGAAATTACTCCCTATTACGATTCAAGGACCAAGAAGTTGTACTTCGCTACAACAGGTCGTAAGTCGTTTGGTGGGTCCGATATTTATGAAGCTGAAGGCGGTCCTTCGCGCTTTACCAACGTTAGGAACATGGGCTTCCCCATCAACTCTCCTGCCGACGAGTTGTACTACATCAAGGATCCCGCCGGCAAGAAAATCGATGCTTACGTGGTTTCCAACCGTATCGGTTCGTATTCTTTGAAGAACCCTACATGTTGCAACGACATTTGGAGGATTCAACAAGAGCCGAAGCTTGCCGTAATGGGTAAAGTGGTGGATCGCAGAACTCAAGGGTCTGTGGGTCAGTGTGTAGTGAAGATTATCGACCAAAAGGGCGACATGCGCACTTATAATTCTGAAGACGGTAATTTCTACTTCTCGATGGAGCGCCTTCGTTCTTACGTAATTACGGGTGACAAGATGGGCTATACTTCGTCGCACAATGCGGTGAGCACGATGGATGTGAAACGTTCGGATCCCGATGATACCGTCTATGTGACCGTGGTGTTGGATACTACCCGCAACGACTTCAAGGTGAGCAACATCTTCTACGATTACAACTTGGCTACATTGAAGCCCGAGTCTATCGCTGCATTGGATTCCGTGGTGAATTTCATGAAAGACAATCCATCCATAAGTATCGAGGTGTTCTCGTTTACCGACAATATGGGTACGGCCGAATTCAATAAGGCTCTGTCTCAAAGGCGCGCACAGGCAGTTGCCGATTACCTGGAAAAGAACCAAATAGACCGTAACCGTTTGAAGGCTATTGGATTAGGTAGCAGTAATCCTGTAGCGAACGAAAAGGACGAAAATGGTAGGGACAACCCTATGGGTAGAGCGCGCAATAGGCGCACAGAGTTCCGTATCGTTGCTGATTTGCCAACCAAGCGCGTTATTTACAACAGCGCCCAGAAGGGTACCATGAATCAGCAAATGGAGAACCTGAAGGCCGACTTGCCCGATGAGGAAGACCCCGGTAAGCCTCAGCCTAAGGAAGACGACGATAAGTAAATTATATTTTTAAAACTATTGGAGGGGTTGTACTTGAGTACAGCCCCTTCTTTGTATATATTAGATGATATGGTTGACTACATTAGTGTTGAAATTGAGTGTTTGACTTCCGAGGGTGGAGAAGTGGCGGCGGCTTTGTTGTCGGAAATCGGGTTTGAAGGCTTTGAAGAGCTCCCTGGTAAACTGCTCTGTTATGTACCTGCGAGTGTTTATTCGGAGGAATTGGTGTCTGAGATCTGTGGTTCTTTGAATATGCGTTTCCG